>DATMZQ010000500.1:0-3896 GCA_035573615.1 Burkholderiales bacterium
TGAGTCAGAAAAAACGGCCCGAAACGGCGTTCGAGCAACAGGCTGAACTGGTTTTTGTTTTCCATGGCGGGCAGACGCTCGATTGGCTGCACAGCTTATGAAAAGGGCGCCCACAACGCAACGTCGCCGTCCTTGCGCCAACCAGCCTTCGCTGCGACTGCGGGCTCGAACGGCCCCTCGCCAAGGCCTTGGCATTGGCTGGTCTGATGGGTCGATCATGCCGGATGAACCAGCCGCGCCGGCTCAGTGGAACTCGTAATATGGCCCGGCACTCATATACGCTAGATCCATGCCGGATCAACCCTTAGGAGATCATGATGACGAAGACACTTTCCGCGCTCGCCGCCGGCCTGTTTGCATTGACGCTTGGGTTCGGCGCGCACGCTGCCAGTGACCAATACAAGGTGGCGAAAAAGCAAGCCGACACCAGCTACAAATCGGCGAAGGCCGAATGCAAGAAAATGAGCGGAGATGAAAAGAAAAACTGCATGAACAAGGCCAAAGCCGATCATCAGGCCGCCTTGGATAGAGCCAAAACCATGAAATGACAGTAACCAGCTTTGCGCCGTAACCGCTCGGGAATCAACTCACCAGAGTGGTTACGGTTGCGTCGAAACTACTTGTTGCTGCGCCGGCTTCGCGCACATAGTTTGTTGATCGTTCCTCGCTCACAGGCCAGCACCCGGCCGGGATCGAGTCCCGCATCCAGGCCTAATGTCTTTAGCGCCTGCACGACTTTATCGAAATTTTCAAAGGTCCCGGTCAATGCCAGGTCGCGGGCCTGCTGCCATACTTCGATTCTCTTTTTTCCTTGGATGATATCCGGGCTGCTCTTCATTCTTTAGCGTTCCAGTTGTTTGCTCGTGTCGCCGTTGGTACCGGCCTGCAATTGCATTCATGCAATTTGCATTCTCGGTTGCATGCTATGCGCAAGGTCGACACTGCGGAACGGACCGAACGGTCTATGACAGACCTTGCTTGCCGGCAACATCATTGAAGTGGACTCGTGCGGGACCGGGTCGCGGCGAACAGAATCCTGGGCTGCTATGCGGCCGGAGAGGCTAACGCGTCTTTTTCAGATCGGCCTTGCGGCGTCTGGGAATCTCGGGATGGCTCGCAAGGCATTCCGGGCAGATTACGCCGGCGCCGGGCGCCAGGCGTTCCACGAAATTCCAGACCGGCCAACCCTCACATTCCGGCGACAGATGCCAGACATCGGTTCCACGCTCCCGTCGATACAGTTTTTTTCTGCGTTCTATGCCCACGCCCGAAGAATAACATTCCAGGCGGCAGGCGCACCGGGCACAAGATGGCGCCGGCGCATTGCGGGCTGACTGGAGGTAAATGGAGCGGATTGAGGGAGTCGAACCATCTATGGCAGCCGGGAGTGGGCTGTTACCCGCCGTCGAGTAATCCGCGTGGTGATCAGCGCGGCATGTTCCAAACCTTCCCGGGTTTCCCGCGAAGTTACAATGCCGCACCGATCAAGGGCGAGTATAGAGAGGCGGCGCTTCAGCATGAAGCAGCGAGGTGCGCCGTTCATGGCACTTTCGGCCTATCGTGCCCGCTCCGGGACAGTTGAACCTATTCCTGTCGACTGTGTGTCAGCGCACAGAACTTCGAGGCGGTTCGTAAGACACTGTCCTGCCTCTTCTGCATGAGCACTTCCGGACTCTTCATGCTCATGTAGTTTGCTCCCCGGCTCAATGCCGGGGTTTTCTTTTAGGCCATTCCGATCCGATGAAAAGCTAAAGCTTGGTGGAAGCCGGCCTAAAAACTTGCGCTAGCGCACCTTCCGAAGATCAGGCCTTTTCTGCAAGTCGGCCTGGTTTGCTGCCATGGGTTCGAACGATGCAACCAGGGAAAGCAAGGCCTCCAGGTCGGCTGGCTTGGTCAGGTGGTCGTTGAAACCGGCGGCGCTCGAGCGTTTGCGATCTTCTTCCTGTCCGAAGCCGGTCAGTGCGATCAGCAGCATGTCACTGTTCTGCGCATCCTGGCGTATTCGGCTTGCGACCGTATAGCCGTCCATACCCGGCATGCCGACATCGAGCAATACCACTTGTGGCTGATGAATCGGGATGGCAGCCAGCGCGCTTGCTCCGTCATAGGCTACGGTCACTTTGGCACCTGCCAGGCGCAGCAGCATGGAAAGGCTGTCGGCCGCGTCGCAATTGTCGTCCACCACCAGGACGCTGCGTCCCGCCAGGGACGTGTCGATGCCGGCTGCCTTCGACTTCGTACCGGCACTGGATTCCGGCGTCAGCATGGGCAGGCGCACGATGAACTCGCTGCCGTGACCGGGCCCGGTGCTGCGGGCTTCGACCTCCCCGCCATGCAATTCGACCAGCATGCGTACCATCGCGAGTCCGATACCGAGTCCCGGAGTGCCGCGACTGGTATCGACCTGCGTGAACAGATCAAACACGCGGTTGAGCATGGTGGTCGGAATGCCGCGACCGTTGTCCCGCACGCTGATCAGCGCGCGACCGTTTTCGACCGCCGCGCTGAGCCAGATGTGCCCGCCGTCAGCAGTATATTTGGCCGCATTGTTCAGCAGATTCGACAAAACCTGGGCCACGCGCACACCGTCGGCATGCAGCATGACCGGCTCCGTGGGCACGGACAGGTCGAGTTGATGGCGTCCAGCGCCGATGAGCGGCTGGCTCATCTCAATGGCATGGCGCAGGACCGTTTGCAGTTCGATCGGCACGAGCTTGAGTTCAATCTTGCCCATCGTGTATCGCGAGACATCCATGAGATCGTCGACCAGACGGATCATATGGTTGGTCTGGCGCTCGAGCATGGCATGGATCTGTGTCTGTTCCGCGGATTCGACCGCCGATTGGCGCAAAACGGACAAGCCGTTGTAGATTGGCGCCAGGGGATTGCGCAACTCGTGCGCCAGGGTCGCGAGGAATTCATCCTTTCTGCGATCCGCCTCACGCAGCGCTCCCTCCAGTTTCTTGCGCGCGGTGATATCCATCATCACGCCAAGATAGGTCGACCGGCTTGTTGCGCTTTCATGCGTACAGTCGCCGCGCAAGTGCATCCAGCGGATTTCTCCGTCGGGCATCTCCACCCGGAACTCGAATTCCATGAACAGCCCATGCTCGATGGAGTGCGCGTGTACACGGCGCCGGGTGACCACATCTTCCGGGTGCATCAGCGCTTCCAGAGCCTCAATCGTTCCTGTCCAATCGGCCTTGCGCACATTGATCAGATCGAGAAATTCGTCGGAACAGGCAAGCTTGCCACTTGCAACATCGAGCTGCCAGGTACCCAGGCGCGCCGCCTCCGCGGCAAGCTTGATGAGCCGATTGGCTTCAAGGAGTTGCGCCTGCACCTGCGCATGTTTTTTTCGCGCGGCATCCTCACGTAGGGCACGCTGGATTGCCGGTGCCAGGCGAGCAAGCCGGTCTTTCAATACGCAGTCCGTCGCACCGCTGTGCAGCAGTTCGATTGCACCCTCGTCGCCCAGGGCGCCGGTCACCAGAATGAACGGCACGTGAATCGCCGCGCTGCGAACATATTCCAGTGCCTGGAGACCATTGAAGCGCGGCACGCGATAGTCAGACAGAATGATGTCGAAATTGGTTTTTCGAATCTCTGCTTCGAAGGCTTCGCGACCGGGGGCCACGGTAATCAACACGTCGAGGCCGGAGCGCAACAACTGCTCGCGGATCAGGCGCGCGTCGGCAGCATCATCCTCGAGGTGAAGAATCCGAATCGGAGCGCTCATGGCGGTCTTGCCTGTGATCTGGATTGCGACAGACAACCGGGCGGCGGCTCATTTGCCCAGCCCCAGAAGCGCGCCAGCTCGGCGTAACGTTCCGCGCGAACATTTTGGTCTTCGTGATTCAGAACCAGACTGTTCACGCCTTGTTCGTAGGCCCTGC
>DATMZQ010000501.1:0-6920 GCA_035573615.1 Burkholderiales bacterium
GACTTCGAATATCCCAACTACATTGAACTGTTTGAGGCGCGGCATGATTCCAGCTGGCGTCACTTGGCCCTGTGGCGCAATAACGACGATCTTGTCGCCAAGGCGGGCGCCGATGCTGAGCGCCAGTTCACTACCCAAAACGATACCGAATTTTCCCGCTTGCAGTGCACCGAGTCTGCCCGATTTCATGTGCATGCCAATGTCGGCAACCTTGTCTTCATCCGACGGCAAAATGCCGCGCACGATACTGCCCTGCACGGTCTGGTGATTTGATATGAGGCCTTGCGCCATAACAAACGGCGCCGCTGCGATAACCTCCGGGTTGCTCAGTGATTGTTTGGCCACCCGCTGCCAATCCCGGAGGCCATTGGACATGCCCGTAATTTGCACATGGGACGCGACACCAAGAATGCGAGCCCGCAGCTCCTTCTGGAAACCATTCATGACCGACAGCACGACAATCAGCGCCGCAACTCCCAAGGCGATACCGAGCATGGAAGTAACGGAAATGAAGGAGATGAAATGGTTGCGCCGCTTGGCGCGCGTATAGCGCAGGCCGACAAACAGCTCATAAGGCGTCAACATGGGATCGATGAAATGAAAGACCGAAAATTTGCGTCGGCGATGCGCAGTCTGCCATATTTCCAGAGGTGGGACTAACACCATAATGTCCAGCTGTGTTGAGATGGCGCCAAAAAAACGCGTGCTAAACTCACCGCCGGTCTTTTTGTTCACGCCGTGCACACTGCGACTTTGTTCATCCCCGCATTATTTTGGCCCCATGCAGGCATCGCGCACGATTCTCCGATGGCGCCTGCATTGCGGACATTGCTGGGTCGCGCCGACTATGACGAAGCGATCTGCGAGGACGAAAACGCCTGGCTATGCAATCAATTTGGGGTAACCCGGCAGTCTGACTGGCCGGTCGCGCCCATAGCAATGTTGGGCACGGCGTTGGCTCCTGGAGACAATTTCTGTTTGCGTGCAGACCCGGTGCATTTGCAGGTCGATCGCGATCGGCTCATCCTGACTGTCCCTGAAACGCTGTCGATTTCCGAAACAGAGGCGGCCACTCTGGTTGCAGCGCTTAATCGCCATTTCGCAGCCGACCATTTCAGCTTCGTGGCGGCGGAGCCTCATCGGTGGTATCTCAAGACCCCTCGTCCTGCGCGTATTGTGACTCGCAGCTTGTCGCGCGTCGTCGGCAGCGATATCGATCGTCTGCTACCGGAAGGGGACGAAAAGCTTGCATGGCACAGGATATTTAATGAAGTGCAAATGGTGCTGCATGAGCATCAGGTCAACCAGGAACGTGAGTTACGCGGTGTGCAGCCGATTAACAGCCTATGGTTTTCAGGCGGCGGTATATTGCCCCATGCAAAGACCGATTTCGATGCGGTGATAGCGAGCAGCGCGCTCGGGCGTGGACTGGCGAAACTAGCGGACATCCCGCTTGCACCGGCCGAGCACGCGGCCGAGCTCAGCGCAAGGCATGTACTCATTGAACTGTGCGATGCTGAAACGGCATCCCTGCGCCTCGATCCGGAAGTCTGGAAGCACGCGATTGAGGCGATGGACGAGCGTTGGTTTGCAGAGCTGGTTAATTTGCTGCGCACTGGACGTGTGCGCCGGCTTGTCATTTGTACAGTCGCCGCAGGACGGTATTTACGCTGGTCGATCAGCAGAAGGCATCTATGGCGACTGTGGAGATCGCCGGCGTCGCTGGCAGGCCCCCTCCGCAAAGCATGAATCCTTCTCGCATTGCCGCGCGCGTGGTGCCGCCTGCAGCTTTTGACAAGCTGATGCTCCAGGGGCTGAATCCGCTGCTGGCCAAAATCTATGCTGGCCGAGGCATAGACGACATTTCCAGGCTCGATACATCGCTGAGCCGGCTGCTGCCCTACGATCAATTGCTGAACTGCACGACCATGGCCAGTCTATTGGCAGATGCCATTGCAGCGGAAAAGCGCCTCCTCATTGTTGCCGACTATGACGCGGACGGCGCTACAGCTTGCGCGGTCGGCATGCTGGGACTCGGCGCCTTTGGGGCAAAAGTCGAATATCTGGTGCCAAACCGCTTCGAGTACGGCTATGGACTCACGCCAGAAATCGTCACCCTGGCGGCTGCCCGCAAGCCGGATGTTCTCATCACGGTGGACAATGGTATCGCGAGCCTTGAAGGCGTTACGGAAGCCAACCGACTCGGCATTCGCGTCCTGATCACAGATCATCATCTTCCCGGGGAGCAGTTGCCCGCCGCCGCGTGCATTGTCAATCCGAATCAGCCTGGATGTTCTTTTCCGAGTAAACACCTTGCCGGCGTGGGCGTAATGTTCTACGTACTCGTTGCTTTGCGTGTCGAATTACGGCGCCGGAACTGGTTCGGCCAGCGCAAGGAACCGAACCTTGCCGAATTGCTGGATTTGGTCGCGCTCGGCACCGTCGCCGACGTCGTGCGCCTGGACGACAATAATCGCATCTTGGTACATCACGGTCTGCAACGCATACGAGCGGGTCGAGCGCGCACTGGTATCGAAGCGTTGATCGGTGTTGCTGGACGCGACGTAGCCCGCGTGTCCGCTTATGATTTGGGCTTTGTCCTGGGTCCGCGACTGAACGCTGCTGGCCGGCTCACCGACATGTCGGTCGGAATTGAATGCCTGCTGACACAGGATCAGGGCAAATCAATGGACCTCGCCAAAAAGCTTGATATGCTGAACCGCGAAAGGCGCGAGATCGAGGCGGGCATGCAGCAGACCGCGATGGCGCTGGTGGACGAGATCGCCATTGGTGACAGTTTCAGTATCAGCCTCTACGATCCCGCCTGGCATCAAGGCGTGATCGGCATCCTCGCTGCACGGCTGCGCGAGCGTTTTCACCGTCCTGCAATTGCATTTGCGCCGTCCGGTAGTGGGGAAGCCAAGGGTTCTGGACGCTCTATACCGGGGCTCCATTTGCGGGATGCACTGGACCTGGTGAGCAAACGCAATCCAAATCTTATTCTGCGCTTCGGTGGCCACGCAGCGGCGGCTGGACTGACCGTGCGCACCGATCAAATCGCCGCATTCGGCATTGCGTTTGAAAATGTAGTCCGCGATCTTATCGGAACCGCTGAACTGGAACGCCTCGTCGAGACCGATGGTGGCCTACCGCCGGCCGAAATCTCACTGGCCTTTGCCGAAACGCTGGAATATCCGGTATGGGGACAAGGCTTCAAGGCCCCGACGTTCGGCGATACATTTGACATTGCCGAGCAGCGACTCGTTGGAGGCAAGCATCTCAAACTGCGCCTGCGGGCGGCCGATTCGAAACGTGTCTTCGATGGCATCCTGTTTGGCCAGGAGAATCTGTTGCCCGATCGCATCTTTGGCGTCTATGGCGTCCAGGTGAACGAATTCAACTCCGTTCGCTCGGTGCAACTAGTGCTGGAACATTGGCAAGGCGTCTCCGGAGAAACCTAGTAGCCCAAGCTTCCCGGAAACCGAGGATTCCCGCGCGAACGCCATACCGATCCAGGGCCGCTTTTGCCAATCAGACAGGCGGCTTGCAAAGCCATAAGCTAAAATGCGCGCCTTTCACGCCTCGCTATTGATCAAATCGGACTCCATATGGAAGCGGAACAGCTTAATGCGTTAGCCAACCAGCTCGACGATCTGGATTTACGTAGCAAAGAACTGCGGAGGTATCTTTGACTTCGAAGGTAAACGCAATCGTCTGAGCGAGGTCGTCCACCTGGCAGAAGATCCTGCAATCTGGAACGATGCCAAGCGTGCCCAAGACATCGGCCGGGAACGCAAGCAACTTGAGTCCGTTGTCGACACGCTGGAAAAGCTGGATCAGGGACTGCGTGATGCGCGCGAACTTTTTGTTATGGCGCGCGCCGAAAGCGACGATTCTGCGCTGAGGGCCATTGCAGGAGACATCTCCGACATGGAAAAAGCAGTGGCAGGAATGGAATTCCGCCGCATGTTTTCCAACCCCATGGATCCAAACAATTGCTTTCTTGATATACAGTCTGGCTCCGGAGGGACCGAAGCACAGGACTGGGCTTCGATGCTTGAACGCATGTATCTGAAATTCTGCGACCGGCGGGGCTTCCAGGTCGAGGTACTTGAAGAATCGCCCGGTGACGTGGCCGGACTGAAGAGTGCCGCGCTGAAAGTAACCGGCGAATATGCTTTCGGCACATTACGCACGGAAAGCGGCGTGCATCGCCTGGTACGGAAGTCACCTTTCGATTCCAATGCACGACGCCATACATCGTTCGCCAGCGTATTCGTTTACCCGGAAATAGACGATACGATCGAAATTGCGATCAATCCGGCGGACCTGCGCGTCGATACGTTTCGTGCAAGCGGTGCCGGCGGCCAGCACATCAACAAAACAGACTCTGCAATCCGCATCACTCATCTGCCAACGAATATTGTCGTGCAGTGCCAGAGCGACCGATCTCAGCACCGCAATCGCGCGGAGGCCATGGCGATGCTTAAAGCCCGGTTGTACGAGTTGGAGATGCGCAAGCGCAACGAAGAAAAGCAAGCCATGGAAGATTCCAAGACTGACATCGGCTGGGGCCACCAAATCCGTTCGTACGTGCTCGATCAGTCGCGCATCAAGGATTTGCGCACCAACGTAGAAAGAGGTGATACGCAGTCCGTTCTGGATGGCGACCTCGATGACTTTATTAATGCCAGCCTTAAGCAAGGCGTATAGCAAAATGGAAGAAAAGGCAAAGCTTGCAGAGACCGTTGATACCAACCAGGTCATTGAAGAGCGAAAAGCAAAACTCCGGGCTCTTCGCAGTGCAGGCAACGCGTTTCCCAATGACTTCCGCAGAACCGAGCTCGCCGCGCACTTACATCAGCAATACGACGCCAAGTCAAACGACGAACTTGAACCAGCCGCCATCCGGGTAACGATAGCCGGACGCATGATGCTCAAGCGTGTCATGGGCAAAGCCAGCTTTGCCACACTGCAGGATATGTCGGGCCGGATGCAGCTGTATGTCAGCAACGATATCGCGGGCGAAGCGGTGCATGCGGCATTCAAGCATTGGGACCTGGGAGATATTCTCGGCGCCGAAGGGACGCTGTTCAAGACCAAGACCGGCGAACTGAGCGTCAAGGTCACCAGGCTCAGGCTGTTGGCGAAATCACTGCGGCCGCTTCCCGAAAAGTTTCATGGGCTTGCCGACCAGGAACAAAAGTACCGCCAGCGCTATCTGGACCTGATTACCAACCCGGAATCGCAACGGGTATTCAAGGCGCGCTCCAGCATTATCCAAGCAATTCGCGAGTTTTTCGTGGAGCGCGGCTATCTCGAAGTGGAAACGCCGATGATGCAGCCCATTCCGGGCGGTGCCGCAGCGCGCCCGTTTGTGACGCATCACAATGCGCTCGACATGCAACTGTATTTACGCATCGCCCCGGAGCTTTATCTGAAGCGCCTCGTGGTCGGCGGCATTGAGAAAGTGTTCGAAATCAACCGCAATTTCCGGAATGAAGGCATGTCGACGCGGCACAATCCGGAGTTCACCATGCTTGAATTTTATGAAGCCTATCAGGATTACCATTATTTGATGGACTTGACGGAAGAATTGCTCCGGAAACTCGCTCACAAGGTAAACGGCAGCACGACCCTAAACTACCAGGGCCAGGCGATCGAATTTGGCAAACAATTTGATCGCTTCACCATGGCTGAGGCCATTGCCCGGTACAACTCCCAGTATGAACTGCAGGATCTCTCAAGCATCGAAATGCTACGTGGCGCCTTGAAGCATTTCGACATTGAAGTGTTTCCAACTGACGGGTTGGGCATTCTGCAACTCAAGCTGTTCGAGGAAACGACGGAAAGCAAATTGATCCAGCCCACGTTCATCTACGCCCACCCTGTCGACGTGTCGCCGTTGGCGCGTAGCAATGATCAAAATCCGGCCGTGACCGACCGCTTCGAGTTGTTCATCACTGGACGCGAGTTGGCGAACGGCTTCTCCGAGCTGAACGACCCGGAAGACCAGGCCGCACGTTTTCAGCGGCAGGTTCTAGCCAAAGAGGCTGGAGACGAGGAAGCGATGTATTACGACGCCGATTATGTGCGGGCGCTGGAATATGGGTTGCCGCCTACCGCCGGCGAAGGCATAGGTATTGACCGACTGGTGATGCTGTTCACCGATAGCGCCAGTATCCGGGATGTCATCCTGTTTCCACAGATGCGCCCTGAATAGAGTTGGTTCAACAGCCTGGAACAAACCTGCGGGTTCCATTGACTAGAATGCATTTGCAAGCTGAGTGATCATGGCAGCAAACCCTGAACAACTCTGGCAGCCGTCTACCAGTCGCATCGCCGATGCGAATATCACCGCCTTCATCAAGCTGATTAACAAACGCTGGCAGGCCGGTGTTGCTGATTCCATCGCCCTCTATGAATGGTCGGTCGCCCAGCCGGAGCAATTCTGGACGGCGGTATGGGACTTTTGCGGCGTAATTGCAGAACGGCGCGGTGAACGTGTTCTGGTCGATGGTCACAAAATGCCCGGTGCGCGCTGGTTCCCTGACGCCAAACTCAATTTTGCGGAAAACCTGCTGCGCAGGCGTGACGATGAAACTGCGATGGTGTTCTGGGGCGAGAACAAGGTCCGTCGCAGAATGAGTTTTTTCGAACTTCACGACGCAGTGTCCCGTACAGCGCAGGCGCTAACTGCAGCGGGCGTCAACCAAGGGGATCGTGTCGCGGCCTTCATGCCGAACCTGCCCGAAAGCATTATTTTTATGCTGGCCGCGGCCAGCCTTGGTGCGATATGGTCGTCCTGCTCGCCCGATTTTGGCGTACAGGGCGTCCTCGACCGATTTGGCCAAATCAAACCGACCATCCTGTTCGCGGTTGAGGGCTACCACTACAACGGCAAGGTAATCGATACCTTA
>DATMZQ010000502.1:0-3688 GCA_035573615.1 Burkholderiales bacterium
GGAACCGCTCCTTGCGGCTTTATCCTGACAATATTCCTCTGGCGTCATGGGTACGCAATCAAGGAGCGGTAAAGCATTACGGGCCAGTCGAACGTTCGAAGTACCGGACGATCCCGGAACACGTCGCCGCCAGCCGCCCGCAATTTTTCCAATACGCGATTTCCACCCATTACGATCATGCGCAATTCCAGCCCAATGCGTCCAGGCAGCGCACGGCCGAGCGGCGCACCGGCCCGGAGCATTCGCTGCGTGCGGTCGATCTGGAATAGCATCAGATTGCGCCAGTTGCTGTTGGCATCCCGGTTTGAGATTTGGGTTTCGGTTACCGAGTATTCTGCCATTTCATCAGCCGGCAGATAGATCCTGCCCTTGCTGAAGTCGATCCCGACGTCCTGCCAGAAATTGATCAATTGCAGGCTTGAGCAGATGTCATCGGACCAGACGAAGTGCTCCGGTGCGGTAGCGCGATACAGATGCAGCATCAAACGTCCCACCGGATTGGCGGACCGCCTGCAATAATCCATCAATTCCCCAACACTCGCATAACGTGTCTTGACAACATCCTGGGCAAACGCAGAGAGCAAGTCCCGGAACAAACCGACCGGAAGCTTGAACTGCTCAATGACCTGCGCGAGGTCAACGAACAACTGAACGGAAGGCGTCTTTCCGGCTTCGATCAGATCGAGTTGCCGCGCAAAACCTGACAGCTTCGCGAGTCTCTCCTGCGCGGGCCAATTTCCTTCGTCGGCAAAATCATCGGCCTGGCGGGCAAAAGCGTAGATCAATTGGACCGGGCGCCGCAGTCGCGCCGGAAGCAGAACCGAAGCGACGGGAAAATTTTCATAATGATTCTGCGCCATCGAATTGATCAGCAGTACGAGAAGTGGGCTCTGCAATGGCACCGGTGGCCGAGGCGCATTGGATGACGGCGCGGGGGCATTATATTAGAATGCAGCCAGCGCGAAAGTGGCGGAATTGGTAGACGCACCAGATTTAGGTTCTGGCGCCGAGAGGCGTGAGAGTTCGAGTCTCTCCTTTCGCACCAGAACCGCGCGAAAGTCCCGGCAATTTTTCTACCCCACCAACCGGAAGAACGGAATTTGATGCAAGCCAACCTGGAAACCCTCAGTTCACTGGAAAGACGCCTGTCAGTTACGTTGCCGCTCGACAAGGTCAACACTGAAGTCGCGTCCCGGTTGAAGCGCCTCGCCGCCACCGTAAAGCTTCACGGGTTCCGTCCGGGGAAAGTGCCGATGAGCATCGTGGAGCAGCAGTTCGGCGGGCAGGTGAGGCAGGAAGTGCTCGGAGATGCAGTGCAGCGTAGCTTCGGAGAGGCGGTCAAGGAAAAAAACTTGCGTGTCGCGGGCTACCCACGCATTGAAGTCAAGCCGGGCGACATGCCCACGGAAAAGCTTGAATATATCGCCACGTTTGAAGTCTATCCCGAAGTTTCGCTCGGCGAACTGGCCCAAATCAAAATTGAGCGCCCAGTGGTCGATATCAATGACGCAGAAGTGGACAAGACGGTTGAGATCCTGCGCAAGCAGCGCACCCACTATCATGCGGTCGAGCGCTGCGCCCGTCAGGGCGACCAGGTACGCATCGACTACCGCGGCACAATTGCGGGCCAGGCCTTTGATGGCGGTAGTGGCACAGACCAGAATGTTTTGCTTGGCGGAGGTCAGTTGCTCGCCGACTTCGAGAAAAACCTTATCGGCATGCAGGCCGGTGAACAGCGTGAATTCGATTTACGCTTTCCTGACGACTACCATGGCAAGCAAGTAGCGGGGAAAGATGCGCATTTTGAAGTGCAGTTGAAGGAAGTTCAGGAGCCGCATGTACCCGAAGCGAATGCCGAGTTTGCCAAGGCCCTGGGTATTGCCGATGGCGACCTGACCAAAATGCGGGCAGACGTGAAAGCCAATCTCGAGCGTGAGGTCAAAACGCGGGCTAACAAGCGAGTCAAAGACCAGGTCATGAAGGCGCTGCTCGATGCGACCAAGGTTGAAGTACCGCGAGCTCTTCTGGACATGGAAGTTGAGCGGTTGATGCAGAACATGCGTCACGATCTGGAACAAAGAGGCCTTAAGTCCGACCAGATTCCTATGCCAAAAGAGGCATTCGAGCCAGAGGCCGTTCGGCGTGTGAGCCTGGGATTGATTCTGGCGGAGTTGGTGAAACTGCATCAACTTAACGCCAAGCCGGAGCAAATAAAGGCCGTCGTGCAGGAATACGCGCAAAGTTATGAGAAACCGGAAGAGGTGGTGCGGTGGTATTACCAGCAACCCGAGCGGCTTCGTGAAGTCGAATCAATCGTGCTGGAGGACAACGTAGTGCAATGGACGCTGTCGAACGCAAAGGTAGAAGCAAAGCCGACGGATTTCGACGACTTAATGGGGAATGCACAATGATGACTATGCATGATCGTTTCTATGCCGAACCACAGGCACTGGGCCTGGTGCCCATGGTTATCGAGCAAAGCGGCCGCGGGGAACGCGCCTATGACATTTACTCTCGCCTGCTCAAGGAGCGTGTCGTATTTCTGGTCGGTCCCGTTACCGCGATGACGGCGAATCTGATCGTGGCGCAGCTGCTTTTTCTTGAATCCGAAAATCCAGAGAAGGACATATCCTTTTACATCAATTCTCCGGGCGGGTCGGTATCCGCGGGACTAGCCGTGTACGACACCATGCAATTCGTAAAACCTGATGTCAGTACGTTATGCGTTGGTCAAGCCGCCAGCATGGGAGCGTTCCTGCTTGCCGCCGGAACCAAGAACAAACGTTTTGCTCTGCCCAATTCCCGAGTCATGATTCACCAGCCGATGGGCGGGTTTCAGGGACAGGCTTCGGATATTGAGATCCACGCGCGCGAGATTCTCTATCTGCGCGGCCGTCTCAATGAATTGATGGCAAAGCATACGGGGCAGAGTGTTGAGACCATTGAGCGCGATACTGACCGCGATAACTTTCTAAGCGCTGAAGATTCGGTAAAGTACGGTTTGGTTGACAAGGTGTTGCTGAGCCGCAGTGAAACTGCAGCTGCCGCGGCGGCGGCGTAAGTTGGGCGCGGGGTACGCCCCGAAGGGTGGCTGTTTGGCGGCAAATACCATGGCTTGACGAAAGGGAAATATGGCTGAGAAACCTGGTGGTGAGAAGCTTCTCTACTGCTCCTTCTGTGGCAAGAGCCAGCACGAGGTCCGCAAGCTCATCGCCGGTCCGTCGGTTTTCATCTGTGACGAATGCATTGAACTGTGCAACGACATTATCCGCGAGGAAAGCCACGCGGAGACGACGGGGAAGGGCGTCAAATCAGACCTTCCAGTCCCGCACGAAATTCGGGAAAGCCTCGATCAGTACGTCATTGGTCAGGACATCGCCAAAAAAATCCTGTCGGTGGCGGTGTACAACCACTACAAACGACTGAAGACAGTGCAGAAGAAAGACGACGTCGAACTCGCGAAGAGCAATATTCTTCTGATTGGGCCTACCGGCTCGGGCAAGACGCTGCTGGCTCAAACGCTTGCGCGTTTGCTCAATGTGCCGTTCGTGATGGCCGATGCAACAACCCTGACAGAGGCGGGTTATGTCGGTGAAGACGTTGAGAACATCATCCAGAAGCTGCTGCAGAAGTGTGACTACGATGTCGAAAAGGCCCAGCGTGGCATTGTCTATATCGATGAAATCGA
>DATMZQ010000503.1:0-2127 GCA_035573615.1 Burkholderiales bacterium
CGACTTACGATCATGCAGAGCCCGGCGTGATTTTCGTCGACCGTGTGAATGCGGACGACAACCTTTCGTATTGCGAAAACATAGAGGCCACAAATCCCTGTGTTACGGCGGATACCTGGATCATGACCACAGACGGGCCGCGACAGGTAGCTGAACTCGTCGGGCGATCGTTTTCTGCGGTGGTCGACGGGCAAGTTTTTGAGTCCGGTCAGGAAGGATTTTTCAGTTCGGGAAAGAAGCCAGTCGTCGAAGTGACTACAGACGAGGGCCTGACGTTGCGCCTGACCGCCGACCACAAGGTGCTGCGGGTCAAGCGCATGACACGCTTCGTGCGTGAAACCGGATGGACTGAAGCGGCCGAGCTTTGCATGGGTGATCACATCGTCTTGCATAACCATCGTGCTTTCTCCGGCTGGGATGGATTCGGTAACGAGCAGCAGGGATATCTGGTGGGGTTGCTGGTCGGTGACGGCACGCTTAAAGACGACACTGCGGTGCTTTCCGTATGGGGGTCTCAAAAAGAGGTAGCCAACGGCGGACAAGTATTCTCCCTGGGATCGGTTTCGGTCATGCGTGCTGTTCATAACGCTGCCAAAGTCTTCAACCAGCGAGCCGACCATGGTGGCTGGGCCAAAATCTCGGATCGCAACGAATATCGCTTCAAGCTCGCTGCGTTGAGGGACCTCGCCCTGGACTTGGAGATGCAGGTCGGGGCGAAAGATATCACGCCGGCAATCGAACGGACGTCCTCAAAGTTCTACCATGGATTCCTGCGCGGCTTTTTCGACGCTGATGGCTCCGTCCAAGGCGATCAGAGGAAGGGAGTAAGCATCAGGCTTTCGCAATCCGATCTGCCGCGTTTGCAGGTGGTTCAGCGAATGATGCTGCGGCTCGGCATTGTATCAACGATTTATGCAGACCGCCGTCAGGGAGGACCGCGTGTTTTACCCAATGGCAAAGGCGGAAGCCGGGAGTATTACTGCCTCGCACAGCATGAATTGATCATTACCGGGGACAACCTCGTCAGATTCGCCGACCTTATCGGTTTCTCGGACCAGGAAAAGAGCCGGCGGCTTGTGGAGCTATTGTCGGCCTATCGACGGGCTCCGAACGCGGAGCGCTTCGTCGCCGCGGTTAAAAGCGTGACGGTTACTGGCGAGCGCGAAGTGTTTGACGCGAAAATCGAAGGCATTCGTGCCTTCGACGCAAATGGACTCTATGTCCACAATTGCGGCGAGCAGCCGCTGCCTGCGTACGGTTGTTGCTGCCTGGGCAGCGTGAATCTTGCGCCGTTCGTGAGCGGTGCGTTCACGCAGCAAGCCAGTTTTGACTTCGACGCTTTCGCCAAGGTCGTGAAAGTGGCCGTGCGCATGTTGGACAACGTGCTCGATGTCACTGTGTGGCCGCTGCCGCAGCAGGCCGAAGAAGCGAAGAACAAGCGACGCATCGGGCTTGGCTTCACCGGGCTGGGCGACGCGCTGATCATGCTGGGTTTGCGCTATGACACCGAGGAAGCGCGCAGCATGGGGGCAAGAATTGCAGAAGCGATGCGCGATACTTCTTATGCGGCCTCAGCGGAATTGGCACGCGAGAAAGGCAGCTTTCCGTCATTAGATGCCCGGCGTTATCTGGACGCGCCGCGTTTTGCCTCGCGCTTGCCGGAACATATCAAGCAGGAGATTCGTGCCACTGGCATACGTAATAGCCATCTGCTGTCAATCGCGCCGACCGGCACCATTTCGCTGGCGTTTGCCGACAACGCGGCCAACGGCATTGAGCCGCCGTATTCCTGGACCTACCAGCGCAAGAAGCGTGAGGCGGACGGTTCGCACAAGGTTTACGACGTGGAAGATCATGCCTGGCGCCTGTACCGCCATATGGGCGGAGACGTTGCAAAGCTGCCGTCGCAGTTCGTGACTGCGCTCGAAATTGCGGCGCTGGACCATATGCGCATGGTCTCAGTCATTGCGCCATTCGTGGATTCCGCCATCAGCAAGACGGTGAATGTGCCGGAAGATTATCCATTCGAAGATTTCAGGGATCTGTATTTCGAAGCGTGGAAGGCCGGACTGAAAGGCATTACAACCTACCGCCCGAACGGCGTACTCGGCTCGGTGCTGTCCGTTA
>DATMZQ010000504.1:0-16709 GCA_035573615.1 Burkholderiales bacterium
GAGCCAGATCGCGCCTTGTTTGGGCATCTCGCCATTGTTATAACGCAGAACAGCTTCATGCCACTTTTGATAAGCCTCAGTACCGGGCTTGCCGAGTGCCTGGTTGATTCCCACGGTTTGCACGCTGTACCAGTCGCCAAACTCCCATTTAAGATCGTCGGCATTCACAAATTGCCCGAGCCCAGGATGAAAAGGCGCCACGTGATAGTCTTCGAGGTAAACCTCGATAAATGTTTTCCAATTGACCGAATATTCGTGGCGCACGATTCGGTCAAGGCGGTAACCGGAAAAGTCGAGGTCGGCCAGGACACCGAGCCGCGCAAGGTCGAGATTGGGATCGCGTGGTCCCGCAAACTGCAGACCATTCCAGCCGGTTAACCCGGTCTTGCCGAGGTCAAGGCAAGGGTTTCCCGGAAAATGCGGTGCACCCAACAATTTCCCCGACAGATCGTAAGTCCACCGGTGCAATGGGCATACGATGTTATGCGTGTGTCCACTGCCTTTGAGCATGATCGATTGTCGGTGGCGGCAAACGTTGGAAAGCAATTCCACCCCGTTCTGGCTGCGCACTAAAACTTTTGCATTGCTCATCCAGTCAAGCGAGCGGTAGTTTCCGACTTCCGGAACCATGAGTTCGTGGCCGACGTAGCCGGGGCCGTTTTCGAACAGAACCTTGCGCTCGATTTCGGCAATCTCCGGATCAAAATACCATTCGATCGGTAACTGGACCGGCGTTCGGGTCAAGGCCGCAACATTAGCCAGATCTGTCATAACTAGATGTCCCTGCTGCGTAAACTACAAAAAAAAACGCCCCGGCGCGATATAGAAAGTGGGGCGGAATTCTGAACACGATTTTCCCTTAAAACCCTACCGGACGCAACGTTTTGCCGGTTGATCGCGCATGTAACGTACTAATCAGACTACTGTTCGTTGACCCGGGTTCCGGTGATGGGCTATTTTGATGGTCTTTCGTAACGAGCCTTGGCAGCGTCACGTGACAAAATCCAAATCCCAGTCACCCTTATCCTTTCAGGCCCCGCCGTCCTTCGAAGCCGCACTGGCCGAAATAGAAAATATCGTTGCCAGGATGGAAGCGGGACAGTTGCCACTGGACGAATCACTCCTGGCATACAAACGCGGAGCAGAGTTGCTTCAGTATTGCCAGGCCCGACTTCAGGAGGCACAACAGCAGGTCAAAGTGCTTGAAGCCGGCACACTGCAGAATCTAGACGGTGACGACAGCGCCGAATGAGTTCCAGGGCTGGATGCTCGATCGACAGGCCCGCATCGAGACAACGCTGCAATCCGCGCTGCCGGCATCCGAGATCGCGCCTGCGCGCCTGCATTCCGCCATGCGCTACGCCGTATTGGGAGCAGGCAAGCGGGTCAGACCATTGCTTGCTTACGGAGCTGGTGAGCTGGCTTGTGCGCAAATAGAAAGAGTGGACTACGCAGCAGCTTCAGTGGAACTGATCCACGCGTATTCACTCGTGCACGACGACATGCCTTCAATGGACAACGATATACTGCGTCGTGGAAGGCCGACTGTTCATGTGGAGTTCGACGAAGCAACGGCCCTGCTGGTCGGCGACAGTCTGCAGACACTGGCATTTCAGCTCTTGTCGGAACGTGCCGTCGCGGATGATGCAAGCCGGCAGCTGGAAATGATCGCGCTGCTGGCGAGGGCCAGCGGTTCGCGGGGCATGGCAGGCGGACAGGCAATAGACCTGGAATCCACTTCGCAGGCCCTCTCGGTACCAGAGCTGGAATACATGCATATTCACAAAACTGGCGCGCTGATTCGTGCATCGGTTGCGCTCGGCGCTCGCTGTGGTGGCGCGTTGAGCGATGCGCAGCTGCATCAACTCGATCATTTCGGCAAATTCATCGGCCTTGCATTCCAGGTCGTGGATGACGTGCTCGACGCTCAGTCCACTACCGCGACGTTAGGCAAAACCGCCGGCAAAGATGCACGCAATCAAAAACCCACCTACGTCAGCGCACTGGGTATTGAGCGTTCGCGCGCGCTGGCTGGCGAACTGCGCGATAACGCTCTGCAAGCGCTGGATTGGCTTCCTGACGGAGGCGGACATCTGCGCCAGCTTGCGGACTTTATCGTCCTCAGAAAATTTTGATCCTGCACCAGCCCAACTTTCGTCCGACCCGACTTCCCTTATGTATGAGCTGCTGAATACCATCCAGTCCCCTTCCGAATTGCGCGCGCTAGAGCGAAAGCAATTGCCCGAGCTCGCTCGCCAGTTGCGGGAATTTCTGCTCGAGTCGGTCGCGAAGACGGGAGGCCACCTTTCTTCGAATCTCGGCACGGTGGAACTGACCATCGCGCTGCATTACGTGTTCAACACGCCTCAGGACAGACTGGTATGGGATGTTGGCCATCAGACTTACGCACACAAAATACTCACCGGCAGGCGGGATGCGATGTCCACCTTGCGCCAGTACGGCGGCATTGGAGGGTTTCCGCGGCGTTCGGAAAGTGAGTTTGACACTTTCGGAACCGCTCATTCCAGCACGTCAATCAGCGCGGCACTTGGCATGGCAGTGGCTGCGCACATGAAGGGAGAGAATCGCCGCGTGGTGGCCATCATTGGTGATGGCGCCATGACCGCCGGCATGGCATTCGAGGCGCTGAACAACGCCGGGGCAATGGACGCGAATCTTCTCGTAGTATTAAACGACAACGATATGTCGATTTCAGAAAACGTCGGCGCGCTCAATAACTATCTTGCCCGTCTGATATCCGGCCGGTTCTATGCCGCGGCCTGGAAAACAGGTGAGAAGGTATTGCGGGTTGTCCCGCCTGTTCTGCAACTGGCAAAACGCGCCGAGGAGCACGTCAAGGGCATGATGACTCCCGGTACCCTGTTTGAAGAATTCGGCTTTAACTACATTGGGCCCATTGATGGCCACAATCTCGATGTTCTGGTAACGACGCTCGGCAATATCAAAAAGCTCGACGGTCCCCAATTTCTGCATGTGGTCACCCGTAAGGGGAAGGGCTACCAACAGGCCGAGGGCGACCCCATTCTCTATCATGGGGTCACGAAGTTCGAGCCGACGCTCGGCATCGCGCCGAAGGGTGCGTCCAAGCCGACTTACACGCAGGTGTTTGGAGACTGGCTGTGCGATATGGCTGCTCGCGATTCGCGACTGATCGGCATCACGCCGGCAATGCGGGAAGGTTCCGGCCTGGTCCGCTTCTCGCAGGAATACCCGGACAGGTATTTCGACGTTGGCATTGCCGAGCAGCACGCCCTGACATTTGCCGCAGGGCTGGCTTGCGAAGGGTTCAAACCAGTCGTTGCCATTTATTCAACGTTTCTGCAACGTGCTTACGATCAGCTGATCCATGACATATGCATCCAGAATCTGCCGGTATTGTTCGGCATTGACCGAGCGGGCCTCGTCGGTGCAGACGGGCCGACGCACGCTGGCAGCTTCGATCTTTCCTATCTGCGTTGCCTGCCGAACATGGTGATCATGGTGCCATCTGATGAAAATGAATGCCGGCAGATGCTCTACACCGGATTCAAGCTGGATGGGCCTGTTGCCGTGCGGTATCCGCGCGGGAGTGGCCCAGGCGTGGCCATTGAACCTGAGATGATTGAGCTGCCGGTGGGCAAGGGCGAGATACGACGCCGCGGCAGCAAACTCGCCATCCTTTGCTTTGGCGCCTTGCTCAAACCGTGCATGGAGGCTGGCGAAAAACTCGGCGCCACAGTGGCCAACATGCGCTTTGTCAAACCGCTCGATGAGGAGCTGATCCGGGAACTTGCGCGCGACCACGAGCATCTAGTCACCGTGGAAGAAAACACCGTTCTCGGTGGGGCCGGCAGCGCAGTCCTCGAGGTTTTGGAAAAACGGGGAGTGTCGCGGCGAACGCTGCAGCTGGGATTGCCCGATCGCTTCATCGATCACGGAGATCCGGCAAAACTGTTGCAGGATTGCGGCCTCGATGCCAATGGAATCTTCCACTCGATTGCCGCATTTATAGCTGACTAGTTTACTAGGATATTGGCGGCGTTTATAATCTGCAACGTGCTGTCACTTCGCTCCAGAGGAGCAACGAGATGAATTCTCCCGACAACTTCACCATTCCCGATGTGCAGGGCTCCGCGGACACGCGCCGTCTCGCTATCGACAAAGTGGGCATCAAATCGATTCGACATCCGGTTCGCGTGGGCGATCGCGACGGCGGCGTCCAGCATACGATTGCGACGTTCAACATGTACGTCGGCCTGCCGCACAATTTCAAGGGCACGCATATGTCTCGATTTGTCGAGATACTGAATGCTCATGAACGCGAAATATCCGTGGAGTCATTCGAAGCCATGTTGCGAGACATGGTCAAACGTCTCGAAGCGGAATTCGGGCGCATCGAAATGACATTCCCGTATTTCATCAACAAGGCGGCTCCAGTGTCCGGCGTGCAGAGCCTCATGGATTACGAAATCACGTTTGCCGGCGAACTATCGGGTGCAGGCTATTCATTCACGATGAAAGCGGTCGTGCCGGTCACGAGCTTATGTCCTTGTTCAAAGCAGATCTCGGAATACGGTGCCCACAACCAGCGATCACACGTGACCATAACGGCGCGTACGAATAGCCATGTCTGGATCGAGGAGTTGGTGCGTGTTGCCGAGCAAGAGGCTTCCTGTGAACTTTACGGCCTGCTCAAGCGACCGGACGAAAAATATGTCACGGAACGCGCTTACGACAATCCAAAGTTCGTAGAGGATCTCGTGCGTGACGTTGCAACGGCGTTGAATCGGGACAGCCGCATCGACGCCTATGTGGTGGAATCTGAAAATTTCGAATCCATACACAATCATTCTGCATACGCCATGATCGAAAAGGGCATTGCGCATTAGTATTGCCCCTCGAGAAAAAAGCCCGCATCGCGGGCTTTTTTTACGGCGTTTGGTCGATGACGGTTTTTTTTGTTCATCGCCCCGCCTTTCCCGCAGCGGCCGCAATCCAAACGATGACAGCATTCAGAGTGGGCGGACGGTTACCAGGTGATCGGCTTCCCGCGCGGCGCCGAGCGGGTTGCGCAGCGGCCGACCGAATTGCGGGCTGTGGATCTCGAAAACATCGCCGACCCTGGTTTCTATTTTTTTGGTAAAGCTGCCGGTCGCAGCTCCGTAAAAATGCACATGCACGTCGCCTGGATGACGGAAATCGCGATACTTGAAATGGTGATGCTCGAGGTTGCCGATCGAGTGGCACATGTTGGCTTCCCCGGAAAGCCAGTCCTCCGACCACAGCTCCTTGCCATCGCGCAGCAGGCGCGCACGCCCGGTGATCGATTCAGGCAGCATGCCGATAAGAAGTTCAGGCCCGAACGAGCATTGGCGCAGTTTGGAATGCGCCAGATAAAGATAATTCTGGCGCTCCATGACGTGGTCCGCGTACTCATTGCCCAGTGCATAGCCGACGCGCAATACTTCACCGTCGTCTCCAATGACGTAAACGCCGACAATTTCAACCTCTTCACCACCGTCCAGCGCGTAAGCCGGCAATTCGAGCTCAGCTTCCGGCGCTGCCACGCAACGGCCGTCTCCCTTGTAGAACCACTCTGGCGCGGTGCCAATCTTGTCCTTGGCCGGTTTGCCCCCATCAATGCCCCATTTGAACATTTTCATTGAGTCGGTCAGTTCGGAATCGGCCTTCTGCAACTTTGCGTGCATCGAGTCGCGTGCTGCGGCACTGCCAAGATGCGATAACCCGGTTCCGCTGATGAGGCAATGGTAAGGATCGGGATGATCGAACGGCGGCAGCAACCGCTTCTCGCTCACGATTTCATCATAGTTCTGCGTTTCTGCGCCGACCTTCGCTTTGGCAGCAGTTTCTAACGATGAGCCAGTACGGGCGGCCAGGAGCGCAAGGTCGTAGATTCGGGTCACGCCGGTCAGCACGCGCAACGTCTTGCCGTCCTCAGACGCGGCAACCCGGCGTGCACCGGAGCGGTCGGTGAATTGAACAAGCCTCAAAATATTCTCCCCCTTTTGGTTGATGCGGTTTTATGATCCCGCCTGGATGCCGGACACTGGAATGTTACGACTAAACACGCCGACCCGGGTCGCTGTCGTACTGACGGCCGTTGCCAACCCTGTACTGCGCCGTTCGCACCGGAGGATCGATGAAAGTAAAAACCAATGGGATCCAACTCGACTATTCCGTTGAGGGCCAGGGTCCATGGCTTGTCATGAGTCATTCCCTGGCGTGCAACCAGTCGATGTGGGATGAGCAAGCTCAGCTGTTGAAATCGCGATACCGCGTGCTTCGCTTTGACACCCGCGGACACGGCGGCAGCGATGCGCCCGCCGGAGCGTACACGCTCGAAATGCTTTCCGAGGATCTGCGCGGATTGCTCGATAGCCTGTCCGTGGAGCATCCGCATTTCGTCGGCTTGTCCATGGGGGGAATGATTGGCATGACATTCGCGCTGAAGTATCCGAAGCGCTTTCGCACACTGGTCTTATGCGATACGTCGAGTCGTATTCCGCCCGAAGCCGGTCCTGTGTGGGAAGGCCGCATCAAGACTGCTGCCGAGCACGGCATGGAGCCGCTGGTGGAACCGACATTACAGCGCTGGTTTACCGAGCCGTTCTACAAGTCGAACAAGGCAATGATGACGCGCGTGGCGCAGATGATCCGCACGACGAACCCTGCCGGTTACATTGGTTGCTGCAAGGCGATCCCGGGCATCAACGTGACCGATCGCCTTTCGGCGCTGACCCTGCCGGTGCAGGTGATCGTTGGTGAACAGGACGTGGGTACGCCAGTGGCCATGTCGCGCGCAATTCAAGACGCTATTGCTGGATCAGAAATTGTCGTTATCCCGTCGGCATCGCATTTGTCCAATCTGGAGCAGCCCGCCGCTTTCAGCAAAGCCGTGACCGGGTTCATCGACCGGCATTAATAGTTATACGGCGGTCGATGATTCCAGCGCGACGATTTTCATATCGCGCGGAGGCGATTTGAAATACTGCAGAAGTATTCTGTAAACACTTGCATCAAATGGCACGTCGGTACGCGATTGCAGAATGTCCTGCAATGCGTCTTCTTCTTCAGCCGAGCCAAGATGCCGCCACTGATCCAGCACATGCACCTCGGTTCTGCCTGTAATGGCGTCGTGCTCTCGCACACCGATCGGGCCAGGATGGGGCCAGTCGCGCATGCGCAATGCGTGCAGGGCCTTTATCATGCGCATCGAATGCGCGATCGGGGTCTCCAGTCCGATGCAGGTTCCGCGGCAGCGCCTGAGCTGGTGGCCAAGGCACGGCCCCGGGCCAGTCTGCAGTCCGGTGGCGATATGGCATAAACCATGTTCATCGGCGACTTTGCGCAATGCATTCAGCGCGGCGCGTCGCGATCGAAACATGCCGTGCAAACTCGAAGCGCGGCATAAATCCACGTCCCCCGCATCGACCGGCAACGGGATCGACGGTCCTTCGATCGGATCCCAGTGCAAAGACCATAGCGTTTCATCCTGCCTGGGCTTGCTGTTATGCACAGGCTGCAGCCTTTTCAACCATTGTGTGTGCCGCAGCTGCGTGCCGAGCTCGCCAACAGCGCTGTCCCATTCGATTTGCGCAATTTCGTTGGTAGCTCGCCATGCGGGCTGCCTGTCGCTGCTGAAATGAGACAAAACCCGGGCGCGTAGATTTGCGCTCTTGCCGACATGCAGAGGCGTACCGTCATGCGCAAAGAATGCATACACGCCGGGCGTTTCCGGTAACTGGTCGGGTAGATCGACAGGCAGTCCCGGCGGCAATCGCGGTTTCTGCAACTGATCTGCAACGGCCTTCTGAATTGCCGCCGTATCGAGATCCTGATGGATTCGCCGCGCGAAATCCCACAAGACACGCGCGTCCGGCAGCGCTCGATGCCGATGCTCGCAGGACAGGCCGTGACGCGCGATCACGCTGTCCAGATTGTGCGCGCGTTCCTGTGGAAACAGGCGCCGGGACAGCCGCACGGTGCACACCACATCGGGAGCGTATCTTATGCCGACACGCCGGAATTCGTTGCGAAGAAAACCAAAATCAAAGCGCGCGTTATGCGCGACAAGAGTTTTACCGGCCAGGCGATCATAAAGATCTCCTGCGAGCTCGGCGAAGGTTGGTGCGTTGGCCACCATGGCGTCAGTGATGCCGGTCAGGGATTCCACCGTTAGAGGAATCGGCCGTTCCGGGTTAACCAGCGAACTCCATTCGCCGACGTGCCGGCCCTGATCGACCTCGACCAGACCGATCTCGGTGATCCGGTCCACGTGCGCGGTGGCTCCAGTGGTCTCCACATCAAGGAAGATCAGCGAACGGTCAAGCATGAGCGCTGCGGATTTGTTTCAGCATGCGTTAATTTTACCTTCCCTGCCCAGGGCCGGTACATGCGCCGCCGACTGTATAATCCGCCACAAATAACATCGGGAGAATTCATGTCATCGCGCCATCTGCCTTGGCTGTTGCTTTGTACTGCGCTGCAGGCGTTTGCTCATTCTGAATCCAGCGTCCCGACAAATGGCATTCTCGACTGCCAGCATCCTCCTGAGAACATGGCAGCCGCGCTGCCAAAAGCAATGTCATCGACGGCCACCATTCTGTGCACGCCTTCCGCACAAATGATCGTCGCGCAAGAAGGATGGGCTTGGCGATTTCCGGGCAGCTTTTTCGATCGGCCTTCCATTCCTGCTTACTCGCCGGTTGAGTCACGGCCCATTGCCGGCGGCCGTTACTTCATTGACTTCAAGGTCAATGAACTGACGAGTGCTGAAATAAAAAAACTTCACGACACTTTCACAAAAGCGCTTGTCACGTATACGGCTACAGCACCGCCGGTACGCATTTTCAAACTCGTGGCGCGCAACGACCAGGGCCATTCTCTGGACGCGTATTTCGGATTTCAATCCAGCAACGAAGGGTGGGTCGCGCTTTGCGCGCCGGGTTGCGAGCCGGAAATGTTTTTTCTGACCAACCGCCACGACTGACCGGAGACCGCATGGAACTCATTGCCGAGAAAGTTCTGCCCGCCGATGCGCAACGCGCTACGCTGATAGGACGCGCCTGGGTGCCTGGACGCAATGCCGGACCAAGTCCCGTGCTGGTTGCGGACGGCAAGGTGTGGGACCTTGTGCGCGTCGTGCCCACGGTCAGCGAATTGCTCAATCTGCAAGATCCGGTCAAGGTTGCAAAAAGCGCCGTGATGACCGGTTGGGCTCGACCCGTTGGGTCCGTCGCGAGCCTGATCAATAATTCGCATGCAGACCGCCGCGACGCCGCCAAGCCTTATCTCCTTGCACCATGCGATTTGCAGGCACTGCGAGCATGTGGCGTGACGTTCGTGTCCAGCATGCTGGAACGGGTCATCGAGGAGCATGCCAAAGGCGATCAGGATAAGGCTGATGAAATCAGGCGCTCCATCGGCGCGGAGATCGGCGCCGAAATCAAAACGATCAGGCCAGGCTCCCCTGAAGCGAAGCGCGTCAAGGATTCGCTTATCCGGCGCAACCTTTGGTCGCAATATCTGGAAGTTGGCATCGGACCAGATGCCGAGGTGTTCAATAAGTCCCAACCGATGTCGGCGGTCGGTGTGGGCGCGGAAATCGGCGTGCGTGCTGATTCATCCTGGAATAATCCTGAGCCAGAAGTAGTTCTGGCAATCAATCGCGCCGGCCAGGTGGTTGGCGCGGCGCTGGGTAATGATGTCAATTTGCGCGATTTCGAAGGGCGAAGCGCGTTGCTGTTGGGCAAAGCCAAGGACAATAACGGCAGTTGTGCCATCGGCCCGTTCATTCGCCTTTTCGACCGCGACTATGGAATTGAAGACCTGCGCCGCACGCATATTCACATCCAGATCGAGGGCCCGGACGGCTATCAGCTTTCCGGCGAAAGCCATCTTGCTAACATCAGCCGCGATCCGCTTGACCTTGCCAGCCAGGCGGTCAACCGTACGCATCAGTATCCAGACGGCACCATGCTTTTTCTCGGGACGCAATTTGCACCGGTACAGGATAGAGACCAACCCGGCAAAGGGTTCACACACAGGATCGGAGACGTGGTTTCAATCCGGGCTGATGCCCTCGGCATGCTGGTGAACCGGGTGAATCATTGTGACAAGGTTGTGCCGTGGACCTTCGGCATCAATGATTTGATGCGAAACCTTTCTGGCCGGGGATTGTTGTAAATACCATCGAACGGTGTCATTTTGATCAAAGCGAAATAAACCGTCCCTTGCTGCTAAAACAATTCACTAGGCCAGGCAGTCCTCGTTAAAGCCAGTCCTTCATCCAGCGAGCATAATCGGCGGTTCCCGTCAGCCGTTTCATTGTTTCGTCGCTTGCCAGTGCGCCTATGGCTTCCGGCGGCACGCCGTCCCGTAGCGCGCGCAGCGTGTCATGGATTGCGCGTACGGCGGCGGTAAACGGCTGATGTCCTTGCAGGCAGATTCGCACACCGCGGCCCGCCAACCAATCACGATCCATAAGTTCCTTGCCGGCACCGCCCAGGATAAGCGGTAGCTTTACTTGTGCAGCGACCGCATCCAGGTCGGCGCGCGATTTCAGTCCGACCAGGAAGATCGCATCGACGCCGGCCGCTTCATAGGCTCGCGCACGTTCGATGGTATCCGCAATGCCGTTGATTACAGGAGAACTGGTGCGCCCCGCAATCACCAATGCTGTATCCCGTCGAGCCGCCAGCGCAGCGCGCATCTTGCCAATTCCTTCTTCGATTGAAATAAGACGCGGCTGCTTGCCGCCGAAAGCAGCCGGCAGTTCGGTATCCTCTATGGACAAGCCTGCCACACCCGCCGTTTCGAGTTCCTCGACGGTGCGCATGACATTCAGTGCATTGCCATAGCCATGGTCGGCGTCGCACAGCAGCGGGAGGTTTCCGGCACGGCAGATGCGATGTGCCTGTTCCGCGAACTCAGTCAGCGTGAGCAGTATGAGGTCCGGCGCCCCGAGTACGGTAAGGGAAGCGATGGATCCCGCAAACATGCCAATCTCAAAGCCCAGTTCTTCAGCAATTCGCGCGGAGATCGGATCGAAAACCGATCCAGGATAAACGCACTGAGTGCCGAAAAGCACGGAGCGCAAACGCTCGCGGCGTTGCTGCCAGCGTGGCATGGATGATTCCTGTCTGCGCAATGCGCTACAAGTTATCGATGTAAAGGGCCATTTTTTTGCGCGTGCTTTCGTCAGGCAACTTTCCCACGCCCGCCATCATATTGTCCAAAAGATGCTCGGGCTTGGCCGTGGCGGGGATCGCGCAAGTCACGGCTGGATGTGCAAGGATGTATTTCAGAAAAAATTGTCCCCATGACGTGCACTCGAACTCGGCTGCCCATTCGGGCACCTGTTTACCGCGCACGCGTGAGAACAGACTCGCTTGTGCGAATGGACGGTTTACGATCACGGCCGTGCCGGTTTCGCGGGCAAGCGGCAGAATGCGCTCCTCGGCCTCTCGCTCCACGATTGAATAATTGAACTGCACGAAATCGAATTCCCGCATCTTCATCAAGCGTTCTAGTTCGGAATAAGCGCCGGAATGGTAATGGGTGATACCGGTGTAGCGAATGCGACCGGCCTGTTTCCACTGCTTCAGTGTAGGCAGATGGGTCTTCCAGTCGAGCAGATTGTGGATCTGCATGAGATCCATGCGCGTCACCTTCATGCGCACAAAAGATTCTTCCATCTGGCGGATGCCGGCTTCGCGGCCGCTGGTCCAGACCTTCGTGGCCATGAACAGCCTGTTGGCAACGCCAGTTGCCGCCGCAAGATCACCCAGCACGGCTTCCGAAGAGCCATACATTGGCGAACTGTCAACCAATTTGCCGCCGTGCTCGACGAATAGCCGCAGCACCTGCTGCAACGGTTCCCGCTCCGCCACATCCGCACCCACACCGAAACTCTGGTAAGTGCCGAGTCCGACCACCGGCAATTGCTCTGCGCTGCTCGGAATTGGACGGGTAGCGAGCACCTTGGCTTCAGCGAACGACCGGGTCACCATCGTCGATGCGGCGATTCCCCCCACCGCTTGCAGTAGCCGGCGCCGCCCCGGCTTGCTTGGATTTTTCATCAGGTCTCCTGATAGCCTCGTTCCGCGCACGCATTTCGTCCTGGCTTCGTCCGAGCATCCATCCCGTGCCGGCCCAGAGCAGCGCGACCGGCACGCCGACAAATGCAATGCCGGCAAATCCGAGCCCAAGAATTCTCAGCCCTTCGAACAGCCATCCGCTCGCTGCATCACCGCTGCGAAAAACCACAGTATCGATGAAGTTCTTGGATTTATATTTCTCCTCGCGGTTCAACACCGTGAACAGGACTTCGCGCGCCGGGCGGGCAATCGCATATTCCCCCGCCCGGCGAATGATCTGGAATATAACCAGCACCGCAAGAGTCGGCATCAGACCAAGAATGAAAAATCCAATTGCGCCCATCACGGGAAGAATCATCAGCGTGGTGCCGACCCCGAAGCGATTCATCAGGCGCCCCACCAGGAAAATTTGGCACGCAAAGGTCAGCACATTGACCGCAAGGTCGATCTTTGCAAACAGTGCGGTGCGCGCGCCCGCTGATGGCATTTCAACGGCCATGATATTCGCCTGGTGAAAATACAGGAACGTTCCCAGCAGCGTTCCGAGCATCACGTAGATGCAAATGCCAAGCAAATAGGGCGATTTCAGTGCCAGCGTAATTCCCGCAAAGATACCGCCGCCGAGAGGTTCTTCGACCTGGGCCGGCGGGAAGCGGCGCTCAGCGGGATTTCGCTTTGCCCATGCGGTGAGCCGATAGATACAAAGCACGGCGGCACACAGCATGGCCGCGGAAATTGGCAGCAGGCTGGCCGGGCCGAGCGATGGCGCCAGCACCGTTGCGAGCAGCGGACCGGCCAACGCTCCGGCACTTCCGCCCGCGGATATCAATCCATAAAGCCTGCGAGCTTGTTCGTTGCGGAACAAATCCGCCATGAAGCTCCAGAACACCGATACGACAAAAAGATTGAACACGCTGGTCCAGATAAAAAATGCCCGGGCCACGATCGCCGGCGCAACGCCGGACCGCATCAGTGCGTAGAAGATGGCGAGATTGACAATGAAGAACAGATACACGATCGGTAATAGCTTGGCGCGTGGAAAGCGCGAAGAAGCCCATCCGAACAAGGGCACCGAGGCCAACATGATGACGAAAGTGCCGGTGAACAGTTGTGCGAGGTTTTCCACGCCGCCCTGTATGCCCATCTCGTCGCGGACCGGTCTGAGCAAGTAATAACTGCATAGCAGGCAGAAGAAATAGCTGAATGACCAAAGCGTAGCCGCGATTTCTTCTCGTCGAACGGGCACGAATCGGCGCAAGAAGGGACTGTCGGCGAGTAAACTCATTGGCAGGCATTGTAGTCAACCCGCCGGTATCAGGCACCTTCAATGTGCAGTTTCAGAGACGGCCATGGCGCAGCCTTTTTTGCAAGCCCGCCCTTTGATCGGACGCCTGAAGTGCGATGGCCAATTTGCGTGCTCCGGATCACGTGACTTAGAGTGCGCCTTATTCGAACCCGGCACTTGCCATGTCAATTACTCTTCAGGATATTCAGAATGCGGCGCTCGCCATCGCAGGTGCGGTGGTCGATACCCCATGCCTGCTGTCGCGTACGCTTTCAGAGGCGGCCGGCGCACAGGTTTATCTCAAATTCGAGAATCATCAATTCACCGCATCATTCAAGGAGCGCGGTGCGCTGAACAAGCTGCTCTCCCTTGACTCTCAACAGCGCCGTGCCGGCGTCATTGCGGTCTCGGCTGGCAATCATGCGCAGGGCGTGGCATACCATGCAAAACGCCTCGGTATCCCGGCTGTCATCGTCATGCCGCGCTACACGCCGCACGTGAAAGTGGAGCAAACGCGTGCTTTCGGAGCAGAAGTCATCCTGCACGGAGGAAATTTCGACGAGGCCAAGGAGCAGGCGTTGCAGGTAATGTCGCAGCGCCGGCTGACTCTGGTGCATCCCTATGACGATGCAAAAATCATTGCAGGGCAGGGAACCATTGCCCCGGAAATGCTGCGTGTCCAACCGGAGCTCGATGTCATTATCGTCCCAGTCGGTGGAGGTGGCTTGATCTCTGGTATTGCATCCGCCGCCAAGGCAATGAAGCCCGGAATAGAGATCATTGGCGTGGAGACCTTGCGCTTTCCGTCGCTGTATTCGGCGTTGAAAGGACGCAAACCCGTGTTCGGCACCAACTCGATTGCCGACGGGATCGCGGTGAAGGAACCCGGCAAGCTGACACTGGAAATGGTACGCCGGTTGGTGGACGAGATCGTTCTTGTGGATGAGGGCGATATTGAACACGCCATGCTGCTGCTGCTGGAAATTGAAAAGACCGTGGTGGAAGGCGCCGGCGCAGCAGCACTTGCGGGGTTACTGTGCAACCGCGAACGATTCGCCGCCAGAAACGTCGGGGTAATCCTGTCCGGCGGCAACATCGATCCTCTGACACTTGCCGACATCATAGAGCGTGGCATGGTGCGCGCGGGTCGCCTTGCGCGGCTGCAAGTCGAATTGCGCGATCTGCCCGGCTCGCTTGCGAAAGTCACTGCGGCGCTAGCCGAAGCCAATGCCAACATCGAAGAGGTGCACCATGAGCGTGCCTTCACGCGTCTGCCAGTACAATCCGCCGTAGTGAATTTTGTGCTGCAGACGCGCGGGCATGATCATGTTCAGCAGATTATTGCCGGACTGGAAGCAGCGGGTTTCAAGGCTTCGCTTCATAACGCGGACTGAGCAGAAAAACAGGACTGAGGTTCGAGGACTGAGGACTGTGAAAAAAACGTGACGGTCATGACGACGCCTAAAGGCCGTACCCCAAACGCGGGATTCCCTATAAGACCGCCCTGACTCTTAGTACGCAGTCCTGCCTTTTCCTTGACTCAGTCCGCAGTTCCGTTTTTACGTCACGTCGTCACGTCGTCACGGATCTTTTGACTTTTTACTCAGTCCTCAGTCCTCATCGCTCAGTCCTATCTTCTATCCTTTCTCGAGCGCGCGATCCAGGAATTCCAACCGGTCCTGTCCCCAGAATAATTCCTGCTTGTAAATATACGTTGGCGCACCGAATACCTGGCGCTCGATCGCTTCATTGGTGAAGGCCTCAAAACGGGAAGCTGTTTCGGGCGCCATGGCGCGCTCGAGCACTTCTCCGCTGTCCAGCCCGCACGCCCGGATTGCCACGGCAAGTTCTCTCTCATCGGCCATGTTTTTTTCTTCGGCCCAGCATCCGCGAAGCAAGGCCGCCGTCAACTTCAATGCTTTGTCCGTGTCGCCCGCTGCAATAATCGCCAGCGCAGCAAGCCGGCTGTCGTAAGGAAAATACTTCGGTTGAATATTCATCGGCAAGCCCAGATAGTCGTGCCAGCGCTGGAGTTCGACCAGCCGGTAGGCTTGCCGCTGCGCCGGCCGCTTGGCAACGGGCAAGCCGCCGGACACTGGGAAAATCCGGCCATAGTCGACCGGTTTTGGATTGATCGCGGCATCGTGCCTGCGCGCGATTTCCGTAAAACGTGCGTGCCCCAGATAGGTCCACGGAGACATCGGCGAAAAGTAGTAATCGATGGTCTTTGCCACGCGCAACTCCTCTTGCTATGGTGTTGGTGTTTGGATGAAGCAGGGCGCAAGTTTATCATCGGGATTCACAGCATAATTCGGGTGCGCATCCATCATGGCCGGTGTGCGAATTACTGAACGGAGGAAACAGTGAAGAATCGGTTGCGTGTTCTCGCGGCTTCGGCGGCACTGTTGTGCGCCTGCACGAGTCAGGCGCAGGAAATAATATTGAAAGTCCATCATCCGCTGCCACCGTCCTCGACAGCGCATCAGAAAGTGCTCGAGCCATGGTGCGCAAAGCTCGCGATGGAGTCGAAGAACCGCATTAAATGCCAGATCTATCCCTCAATGCAGTTGGGCGGGTCCGTGCCGCAACTCTACGACCAGGTAAAGGACGGCGTGGTGGACGTCATCTGGACTGTAGCGGGCTATTCTGCTGGCCGTTTTCCGCTGGTTGAAGTTTTCGAATTGCCGTTTTTCATGCATAACGCCGAATCTGCCAGCAAGGCTTTATGGGACTACGTGCAGCAGTATGATGCGGATGAATTCAAGGACGTACACGCCATTGCATTTCACCTGCACGGCGGTGGCGTGTTTCACATGATCAAGAAACCGATCGTGCATCGATCGGATTTGCGCGGGACAAAAGTGCGCGCCCCGACGCGCCAGACGACCAAGATGCTGGCCGCGCTCGGCGCCACGCCCGTTGGCATGCCGGTGCCGCAGGTGCCGGAAGCCCTGTCGAAAGGCGTTATCGACGGCACCATACTTCCGTATGAAGTGATGCCGGCGCTGAAGGTTGATGAACTCACCAAATACCACAGTGGCCCGGATGCCTCGCAGCCGATGATCTACAACTCTGTATTCGTCATGGCGATGAACAAGGCCAAGTACGATTCCTTGCCTCCGGATCTGAGAAAAATCATAGATGCCAACAGCGGCATCGCACTGTCCGGCCAAATCGGACGTCTGTTCGCTGAAGTAGAGGTTGCCAACAAGCAAAAGGTTGGCGGCATCATGAACGTGATTTCCAATCAGGAAATCGAGGAATGGAAGAAAGTCGTGCAGCCAGTGACAGACGGCTGGGTGGCC
>DATMZQ010000505.1:0-4012 GCA_035573615.1 Burkholderiales bacterium
CGCAGGTCATCAAGATCGCCGAAGGGCAGGAACTTCACGTTTTCGGCTGGCTGGCCAGCGAACAGGGGAATCTCGAGAGCCCCTTGGTTGAGCAACTGGTGCAGCTCAAGGCGCAGCTCGAACAGGCTTCCGATGTGGCCATTGTGTTCGGCGCGGAAGTTTCCGGCAAGGCCATCGAGCAGCTCGTGGCCTTCGGGTCGAAGCTGCCCGGCAGAACGCGCTACATGGCGCTGGGCGATTACAGCAACTCGCGCGGTGCCGCCGACATGGGACTGCTGCCCGATCGGCTGCCCGGCTACGCGTATGTCGACAACGCCACCGCACGCGACGCGTTTGCACAATTGTGGGGCGGCGTGCTGCCCACCAAGGCGGGCATGACCGCGCCGCAAATGGTGGAGGCCGCGCAGGCCGGCAAGCTGCGCGCGCTTTACGTCGTGGGCGCCAATCCCCTGACACACTACGGCACTTTGGGCTTCGGCCGCGGCAATCTGCAATTGCTGATCGCGCACGAGCTATTCCCTACCGATACTTCGCGGCCCGCGGACATCGTATTTCCGGCGGCATCGGCGTACGAGAAAGACGGCACGGTCACGAATACATCCGGCGAAATTCAATTGCTGCGCAAAGCCGCGGAAGTCATGGGCGCGCGCAGCGACTTTGATCTGCTGCGCATTGTTTCGCATCAGCTGGAGAAAGTCGGGATCGGCAAGGCTTTCCATTACAAGAATCCCGCCGCGGTGTTCGAAGAGATCCGCAAAGCCGTTGCTGGCTACGATGTGCAACCCGCGGGCCTGTTGACCGGCGGCGCCGAGCCGACGCGCGTGCATGTGGCGCGCAACGGCCACGCTCCGTACGACGTTCCCGCCGGGCTGATTCGCTCCGCGCAGGACACACTATTCACGAGCGGCACGCTGGGGCGCTATTGCACCATGATGGACTCTCTGCAGGAGGCCGATATCCAGCCGTGATCGACTTCCTTACCAACTTTGTGTCGGGGCACGCTGAAATCATCATCACGCTCGTCAAAATAGCGCTGTTGCTCTTCATCGTGCTAACGGTGAACGCGTACCTCACCTGGTTTGAGCGCAAGGTCGTGGCGCACATGCAGTCGCGCTGGGGGCCGCACCGCGTCGGGCCGCACGGGTTGCTGCAACCTCTGGCCGATGGCGCTAAATTTTTGCTGAAAGAAGATCCAACACCTGCGGGCGTGGACAAATTCACGTACTTCCTAGCGCCGCTGATGGCGCTGGCCTTGGCGCTGACTTCCATCGCCATCATTCCTTTTGGTCCCGACCCGCTGCGCGTCTTCGGCCACGACATCTATCTCGGCATCGTTGATCTCAACATTGGCATCCTGGCGCTGTTTGCCATCACCGCGCTGAGCGTTTACGGCGTGGCGCTGGCCGGCTGGTCTTCGAACAGCAAATACCCTCTGCTGGGCGGGCTGCGCAGCTCCGCACAGATGGTTAGCTATGAACTGGCGCTCACCATGTCCGTGGTCGGCGTGCTGCTGATGGCGGGCAGCTTCAGCTTGCGTGACATCGTTAACGCCCAGGCATCCCATCCAGAACTAGGCATCTTCGGCTGGAACATTTGGCCGCAGATTCTCGGCTTCCTGTGCTTCTTCATCGCCGCCATCGCGGAAACGAACCGCGTGCCCTTCGATCTTCCTGAAGCCGAATCCGAATTGGTCGCAGGCTTTCACACCGAATATTCCAGCTTCAAGTTTGCCATGTTCTTCATTGCTGAATACACTAGTATGATCACTGTCTCTTGCCTCTGCTCGATCATGTTCTTCGGCGGCTGGCTCTCCATCTTCCCCGCCTCGTGGACTTTCACGCACTATCTGCCTTCATTGATCCTGATTCCTTTCGGTCTATGGGTGATTTACGACGGCATCCGCTATGAAACGATCTTTGGGCGCGTCATTCTCCCGGGACTCGGCACGGTAATTACCGTGCTGGGCGCGCTGTTTATCGCGCTGCCCGCGGTGAACGAATTTATCCAGGGCCCGTTCTGGCTGCTCTCCAAGATTTTCGTCTTCCTGTTCGTTTACGTGTGGATGCGCGGCACGCTTCCGCGCTTCCGCTATGACCAGCTGATGGCTTTCGGCTGGAAGCTGCTGTTGCCGGTATCGCTCGCCAACGTGGTGATCACCGCAACCGCCATTCTGTTCTGGGGGAAGCACTAGTGAACGCACCCCTCATCGTTTTCTTCGTGCTCGCGATCATGGCCGTGCTCGGCGCCATCAGCCTGATCGTGCAGAAGCATCCGATTCACAGCGCGTTGTCGCTGATCGTTGTGATGGTCGCTCTCGCTGGCCTTTACCTGCTGATGGGCGCCGAATTTGTCGCCGCGGTGCAGATCATCGTTTACGGCGGCGCGATCATGGTGCTGTTCGTCTTGGTGATCATGCTGCTGAACGCGGGGGTCGAGGAGCGCACCAGCTTTTCCAAGCTCGCCACGCTGGCCGGATTGCCGCTAACGATCGCCCTGCTCGGCTTCATGGCTGCCACCGTGGCCCGTTCCAGCGCCATTGTGCAAGACGCCGCGCAACCCGGCGCGGCCGCGCCTACCAAGCAAATCGCGGGCCTACTCTTCCAGCAATTTGTGTATCCCTTTGAGCTGACGTCATTCCTGATTCTCGTCGCGATCCTCGGCGCCATCGTACTGGCGCAGCGGGAGAAAGCCTGACATGGTCCCGACGCACTACTACTTGATCCTCAGCGCCATCCTGTTTGGCCTGGGCACGGTCGCCTTCGTATTTCGCCGCAATATCATCACCATCTTCATGTCCATTGAGCTGATGCTCAACGCCGTGAACCTCGCGTTCGTGGCTTTCAGTCAGGCGTGGAACCGTCTCGACGGACAGGTTTTCGTTCTTTTCGTAATCGTGGTCGCGGCCGCGGAAGCGGCTGTCGGACTCGGAATCATCATTCTCATTGCGCGCGTACGGCAGTCGCTCAACGTCGAGCGCGTGGATTTGCTCAAACTTTAATGCCGATACTCGACAATCTCTGGATCATTCCGCTGTTGCCGCTGCTCGGCTCGGCTATCAACGGCCTGTTCGGGAAAAAGTGGCCGAACAAGATCGTCAATTCCGTGGCCGTCGGCTCGACCGGCCTAGCGTTCCTGTGCGCGCTCGAAGCCGTCCGCGAATTTTTCCAGCTCTCGCCTGAGCAGATTCCCTGGGTGAAGCAGTATTTCTCCTGGATCGTGGCCGGAAACTTCCGCGCAGGTTTCGATCTGCAAATCGATCAGCTCACCGTCGTGATGCTGTTGGTGGTGACCGGAGTCGGCTGGCTCATCCACATCTATTCCACCGGCTACATGGCGCATGAAGGCGGCTACTACCGCTTCTTCTCCTATCTCAACCTGTTCATGTTCTTCATGCTCATCCTGGTCCTGGCCGCGAATTACGTGCTGTTGTTTGTCGGATGGGAAGGCGTGGGCCTGTGCAGTTACCTGTTGATCGGATTCTACTTCCTGAAAAAGTCCGCGAGCGACGCGGGCAAGAAAGCGTTCATCGTCAACCGCATCGGTGATTTCGGCTTCATGCTCGGCATGTTCCTGCTGTTCCGCACCTTTGGCACGCTCGATTTCGTGCCGCTGTTCGCGAAGGCGTCGCCGATGCCGGCGGATCTGATGGGGCAGTACGGCACGCTCACGATAGCCTGCCTGCTGCTGTTTATGGGCGCCACCGGCAAGTCCGCGCAGCTCCCCTTATATGTCTGGCTGCCCGACGCCATGGAAGGCCCGACCCCCGTTTCCGCCCTCATCCACGCGGCCACCATGGTCACTGCGGGCGTTTACGTTTGTGCGCGCTCGCACGTTTTATTCACGCACTCGCCGTCGGCGATGCTGATCGTCGCGATCATCGGCTGCGCCACCGCGCTGTTCGCCGCCACCATCGGCCTGGTGCAGACCGACATCAAGCGCGTGCTCGCCTATTCCACGGTCAGTCAGCTTGGCTATATGTTTCTGGCGGTGGGCGTCGGAGCGTTTTCCGCCG
>DATMZQ010000506.1:0-4897 GCA_035573615.1 Burkholderiales bacterium
CACGCCGACTGGCCTGGACTGCTGCAAGCCATATCGGAAACCGGAGCGGCGCGCGTCATCGCCACGCATGGATACGCGAATGTGCTGGCGAGATGGTTGCAGCAGCGCGGATTGCAAACGTCTACGTTCGAGACTGAGTTCGGCGACGAAGAAACCGGCATGCCGCCCGGCATAAATGATGAACCGGTCGGCGAGACTCGTTCAGCGGAGAACGTCAGTGAGGAACTGGCGCGATGAAACGCTTTGCCCAGCTGTACGCCGAACTCGATACCACGACCTCGACTCGGGAAAAACTTGCGGCGCTGGCGCGCTATTACGCAAAGGCGCCGGCAGCCGACGCGGCGTGGGCAACGTATTTCCTGGCGGGCGGGAAGCCGCGCCAGGTGGTGCCGACCCGCCTGCTGCGGGAGATCGCTTTACGTGCGAGCGGACTCGACGACTGGTTGCTGGACGAATGCTATCTTGCAGTCGGCGATTTCTCCGAGACCGTTGCGCTCGTGCTGCCACCGCCCAAGTTGCAGGATGAGACCGGGCTCGCGGAATGGGTGGAGCATCGTCTGGCGCCGCTGCGCGGCGCGGCACCCGAACTGGTCGAACGTCGGCTGCGCGACTACTGGGACAGTCTTGGAACACGGGAACGTTTCCTGTTGGGCAAGCTGATTTCCGGGGCGTTTCGTGTTGGCGTCTCACGTTTGCTGGTGCAGCGGGCGCTTGCAGCGCATGCGGGCATAGATACCAAGACCGTGGCACAGCGCATGATGGGTTACACCGACGGGAGTGTGTCGCCCACAGCGGAAAATTTTGCCGCATTGCTCGATGCAGCGGCGGCACATCGGGGCGGTGGCCAGCCATATCCGTTTTTCCTGGCACACCAGCTCAATGCGGCGCCCTCCACCTTAGGCGATGTGCATGACTGGATGATTGAATGGAAATACGACGGCATTCGCGCGCAAGTGGTGCACCACGGCGGAAAGGTATGGATCTGGTCGCGCGGGGAAGATCTCGTGACAACGCGATTTCCGGAAATCGAGGCCGTGGGGCGTGCCCTCCCCGAGGGGACGGTTATCGATGGGGAAATCCTGGTTTGGCAGGACGAGCGTCCGCGGCCGTTCGCGCTGTTGCAGCAGCGTATCGGTCGCAAGACGCTCACCAACAAGATTCTGGCGCAAGCACCTGTGGCATTGATAGCCTATGATTTGCTCGAGCAGGCAGGGTCCGATATTCGTGCGCTGCCTCAGCGCGAACGGCGTCTCCGCCTGGAGCGCATGATCGCAGCCGCGCGACAGGCCCGTCCGGAATTGCCGCTTCGCATTTCGCCGATGATCACGGGCCTTTCTTGGGACGCACTCGGCATTCTGCGTGCAGAAAGTCGCACGCGAGGCGTGGAAGGTTTCATGCTGAAGCATCAGGCGGCATCGTATGGCGTCGGCCGCACCAAGGATGTCGGTACTTGGTGGAAGTGGAAAATCGATCCATACAGCGTCGATTGCGTGCTGGTGTATGCGCAGCGCGGCAACGGACGAAGGGCCAGCCTGTATACCGATTACACGTTTGCGGTGTGGAATGGCCCGGAATTGGTGCCGTTCGCCAAGGCTTATTCCGGATTGAGCGACGAAGAATTTCGCGGAGTGGATGCCATTATCCGGCGTACCACTGTTGAAAAGTTCGGTCCGGTTCGCAGCGTAACGCCAACGCTTGTTTTCGAACTGGGATTCGAGGGCATCCAGCGTAGCAGCCGTCATAAATCGGGCGTGGCAGTGCGTTTCCCGCGCATGCTGCGTTGGCGAAAGGACAAGAATATCGCTGAAGCGAATTCCCTGGCTGACCTACAAGAACTTCTGCCCAAGGTAGGAGATTTCGCGCATGAAACCTGAGATTATTTTTTTCAAAGTCAGGATCAGATCCTGGCAGACGCTATTTTTCTGCGCACTTGTTGCGCCAGGATTGTTTGCGCCTTGCGCGCTGGCAGCAGTATTGAACACGGATGAGGCGGCCGGACTTCATACCAGATACAGACAGCTGCATTCCCGGCTTCAGAGCAATGCGTTCCAGAAGCCGCTATACCTCGAATCGAATGAAGGGGACGGCGAAATACAGGCCGATGTGTATGCCGTGCTGGACTATCCAGAGCATACAGTGGTGTCCGAACTGAAACAGCCCGCTCACTGGTGCGACATCCTTATCCTGCACCCGAACACAAAATATTGCCGGCCTGCCAGCCAGGACACGCCGACAGTGCTGAACGTCAACATCGGCAAGAAGCTGGATCAGGCGCTGGAGCAAAGCTATCGCGTGGATTTCGAATATCATCTGATTGCAGCCAGCCCTGATTATCTCGCCGTATATCTGAATGCCGAAAGAGGGCCATTCGGCACGCAAAACTATCGTTTTCTGCTCGAAGCTGTGCCGCTGAACGACAAGCAGACTTTCATGCATCTGTCCTACTCATATGCTTATGGCACAGCTGCAAGGCTCGCGCTTATGGCTTATCTCAAAACTTCTGGCAGCCATAAAGTTGGTTTCACCGTGGTTGACCGGGACAATGACGGACAACCGGTTTATATCCGCGGCGTTCGCGGTCTCATGGAGCGCAACACCATGCGCTATCAATTGGCAGTTGAAACTTATTTTGGTGCTTTGTCGGTACCGCCTGACGCTCGACCGGAAAAACGGTTGATGGACTACTATGCCGCCAGCGAGCGTTATCCCCGGCAGCTGCATGATGTCGAACAGCAGGACTACCTTACTTTGAAGCGCAAGGAACTAACGCGCCAGCAATCCGCGCGATAAAAAGTTTCATGCGACGGGGCTGCGCGAGCTCTCAAGGATTTTTGCGCGCGGCCCCAACTGGCAATGTACCGACGCGCTTCATTTCGTTGCTCGCCAGGAGCTCAGGATTGGCAAGATAAGCTTCAAGGAATTCCATTGCGTCCGCTCCCCAGAATAATTCGCCATCAACGATAAACGTCGGCACGCCAAACACCCCGCAGGCAATGGCCTGCTCAGTTTCCCGTTTGAGCGAATCTTTAATCGCCTGATCCGCCAACAGCGAGGCATCCACCTCTAATGACCGGGCGAGTGCAGCGAATTGGTGCGGATCGCCAGGATCGGTGCCCGTTGTCCAGAGCGCTTCAAAAATGCGCTGAATGACTTGCGGCGTATTGCCGGCCGCGATGGCGAGCCGAAGATACGGCAGGGGGTTGAACGGATGGACAGCAGGCAAGCGAAAAGCAATGCCCTGTTGGGCGGCCCACCAGGTACACCAGCGGTAAGTCCAGATGCGCTTGCCGGGAATTTCGGCCGGTCCTTTTTGCTCCCAATGGTTGAGCAGGCCTGCAAACAACACCGGGTGGTAGCGCAACTGAAGCCCGTCGGAGAGTCGTTCCAGACGCGTGAAAGCGATATATGCAAACGGTGAAATGAAATCGAAGTACCAGTCGGCCGGTTTCATACGCCTTTCAGTTTCCAAGCAAGCATCGCTATACCGCTGGCATTATGCAGTCTGGTGCGTGTGCGCAGCGAAAACGCTTATTGACTTGAACGCTCAAACGTTGGCCCTTACCCAGCTTGCAATCGCTGTTGCACCCATTGCACCTGACTGACGGGCGATCTCTTGTCCACCGCGAAACAGTGCCATGGTCGGGATGCTGCGTATATTGAAACGCTGTGCCAGACCTTGCGCGACCTCGGTGTTGATTTTTACCAGTCGAGCGGCTGGTTCCAGCATTGCGGCCGCTTTTTCGAATTCGGGCGCCATGGCGCGGCAAGGTCCACACCAAGGGGCCCAAAAATCCACTACAACGGGCACGTCGTTGCTTGCTACGTGGCGCTCGAAAGCGGCTTCGTCAAGCTCTACCGGGTGTCCGCTGAACAGCGCCTGATGGCACTTGCCACAACGGGGCCCGGCTCCCGTCCGCTCCGCGGGCACACGATTGGTACTGCTGCAATTCGGGCATACGATATGGAGTGAGTCACTCATAAGCGGTCCTTCCGATACTGATGATGTATCGGATATTGTTGCCGCCGAGGCAAATAAAAAGGGTTCAAGCAAACATTCTTTTGATGGAAAAAGAGCATCACGCCATGCCAATGAGCTGTGCACCCTTGCGGAACAGGGCTGCACCAAGCGCATCGAACCTGAAAGCGCCCAGGAAATCGGCAAGGCCGTACTGCGGAATCATTTTGCGAATGGCAGCGGCATGTGCATGCGCCTCGGGGAGCGCTCCAGCCAGCGCCAGGCTATAGGCGGCAATGGCCATGATGTGTGCATGCGCATTTGGTCTGGCTGCTGCCTTGACTGCCCAACCGGCCGCCTCCTCGAATCGCTCAAGACGAACAAGGGCCATGGCGCGCGCGCCAAGCATGCCAAACAGTAACGGATCGAACGGGCTCAGGTGACGGGAAAAATCGGATGCCGAGATTGCGGTGTCAGGATCGCCCGCCTGGGAATGAATAAACGCAAGTGTGTAGTGCGCGAGCGCGAAATTCGGACTCAGATCGATGGCTTGTTCCAATTCGATGACCGACTGTGCATGGCGATCGCGCAGCCAAAGCGCCCGGCCCATGGCCCAGTGCGCGGCGGGATCCCGATCGTCGACCATGACACTTTGTCCAGCCGCTGCGTATGCGCGCTCTATCTCGGGCTCGCGTTTCTTCCAACCCTGAAAAGCATTCTGAAAATGCGTGAAGGATAGGCCGGCATAGGCACGCGCGAACGTGGGATCGAGGTTTACCGCCGTTTCGAAAAACTGCCGTGCCCGTTCGTTTTCGGTCTTGTCGAACCGGTACATGTGCCATAGCCCGCGATGATGGGCTTCCCATGCATCAAGCGAGCTTGGCGGTTTCAGTATTGCGAGGTTGCGCTCGATTGCTTCGATCTCGCTGGCAATGGATGCGA
>DATMZQ010000507.1:0-13416 GCA_035573615.1 Burkholderiales bacterium
CACGCGCCTGGACAAGATCAGGGGCGTCACCGAAGAGACAACGACTGGCGTGCACCGCCTGTATCAGATGCACAAGGACGGCAAGCTGGCCTTCCCGGCCATTAACGTGAACGACTCCGTCACGAAATCCAAATTCGATAATCTGTATGGCTGCCGTGAGTCTCTGGTGGACGGCATCAAGCGTGCCACCGACGTGATGATTGCCGGCAAAGTCGCGGTCGTGTGCGGCTATGGTGACGTTGGTAAGGGCTCCGCACAGGCCTTACGGGCGCTCTCGGCACAGGTCTGGGTGACCGAGGTCGACCCGATCTGCGCGCTGCAGGCCGCGATGGAAGGTTATCGCGTAGTCACCATGGACTATGCGGCGGACAAAGCCGACATATTCGTCAGCGCGACCGGAAATTTTCATGTGATAACGCACGAGCACATGAAGAGAATGAAAGACCAGGCAATCGTGTGCAACATCGGCCACTTTGACAACGAAATCGACATCGCCTCACTTGCCCAGTACCGATGGGAGGAGATCAAGCCTCAGGTCGACCACGTCATCTTCCCGGACAACAAGCGCATCATCATCCTTGCGAAGGGCCGGCTGGTGAACCTCGGTTGCGGCACCGGGCACCCGAGTTACGTGATGAGTTCATCATTTGCGAACCAGACGCTGGCCCAGATCGAGCTGTTCGCCAACACGGCCAAGTATCCGGTTGGCGTTTATACGCTGCCCAAGCATCTGGACGAAAAGGTGGCGCGCCTGCAGCTCAAAAAACTGAACGCGCAATTGACGCAACTCACGGATACGCAGGCCACCTACATCGGAGTGGATAAGGGCGGGCCTTACAAGGCGGATCATTACCGATACTAGCTGCCTGCGGGCGCCCCGTTAGCACATGACCGTCGAGTTATCCGCAGTGCGTACGTTCAGTTTTGAATTGTTTCCGCCGAAGACGGAGGATGGCAAGGCGAAGTTGCGCACAACATGGCAGGAGCTTGCGCGGCTGAAGCCGCGTTTTTTTTCCGTCACGTTTGGCGCAGGCGGATCCACACAGCAGGGAACGCTGGATACCGTACTGGACATCCGCGCCGCCGGTGAGCAGGCCGCACCGCATATCTCGTGCGTGGCTGCCAGCAAAGCCGACATTCTGGAAACACTGTCCAACTACCGTGAGCACGGCATCCGCCATATTGTTGCTCTGCGCGGCGACATGCCCTCCGGACTCGCATCCGGCGGCGAACTGAGATATGCCAATGAGCTGGTGGACTTCATTCGACAGACGACCGGGGACTGGTTCCACATCGATGTCGCCTGCTATCCGGAATACCATCCGCAAACGCGGAATCCTTCCGATGAGCTGAAGAACTTCAAGCTCAAAGTCGACGCCGGTGCGGATTCTGCCATTACGCAATATTTCTACAATCCGGACGCGTATTTTCGCTTTGTGGATGAATGCGCGGCAGCGGGGATCAACATCCCGATCGTGCCGGGTATCATGCCAATCGGCAATTTTTCACAGCTCGCAAGGTTCTCGGATGCTTGCGGCGCAGAGATCCCACGCTGGATCCGCATCAAGCTGGAGGGCTATCGGGACGATAACTCGTCCATACGCGCGTTTGGAATCGATGTGGTAACTGCGCTGTGCGAAAAATTGCTTGCCGGCGGCGCGCCGGGCTTGCACTTTTATACGCTGAACCAGGCGGGTTCAGCCAGCATAATCTGGCAAAGGTTGGGCCTGTAGCAGACTGCAATCAGGACGACACAGAACACCTGCTGCGAAGCTTTCTGCCTTTCACCTTTCCACGCGTTTCTTTTGTAGACTGCGCGCGTGCCGCGCCTAAATGCGAATCCGCTTGTCCTGTTGCTGGCAACGACCGCCATTGCAGTCTTTTGTGAATTGTTCTGGCTGAACTGGCTGCAAACCACTGAGTTTCGCTTTACCGATCTTTTTATTTCGGGGCAGGCGCGCAACATCAAGCCCGACCCGGACATCATTGTTGTCGCCGCCGACGACCAAAGCCTTCAGCAACTTGCAGACTATGCGGGGCGCTGGCCTTGGCCACGCTCCATCCACGCGGAATTGGTGCAAGGCATCGAGGCGCAAAGGCCGCGTGCCATCGTGTTCGACATCATGTTCTTCGAGCCCGATATCTTTCGGCTGGACGCCGACGAGCTATTCAACAAGTCGGTAGCGCGCTACAGCAACGTATATTTTCCGACGGTGCGCAAAGACCCCGCCGGAGATGCGTACGGCCTACCGCTGGTGGCGATGCAGGCTGCAATCGGCGCATTCGCCGGCCCTTCCGCGGACAAAAACGCCATGCTCAACATAGGATTGCCCAAGGCGCTGAGTCCGGACAACTGGCGCCTGGGCACGATCGATTTTGTCGCTGATCGGGACGGCATCGCCCGGCGCTATTTCGTGTATCAGGATGCGTACGGCTGGAAAATTCCGTCGTTGCCCACGAGAGTGCTACAGGACCTGGGACTGTCCGTGCCCGATGTGGAATCCATTCTGCTGAGCTGGCCCGGTGGTAAGACCGGTCGCCCGCATGTGCCGTATGCGGATGTATACACCGATTTCAACAGTCAGAACCGAAGGCGCGACCCGAACGAATTCAAGGACAAAATTGTCGTGATCGGTGTCACAGCCACGGGACTGCATGACATGCGACCGGCGCCGGTCGCCGCGTTGTACGACGGCGTGGATGTGCTGGCCGCGGCACTGGACAACCTGAAGAATAAAAATTACCTGCGTGACATCCAGCCAGCGTGGCCACTAGCGATCGCGCTTGGGTTGCTGGTTTTGCTGTTTGCCGGTTTCGCTGCGCGGCTGCATACGCTGAAAATCGGTGGCGCGCTGATCCTGTTGTCGGGCTTTCTGGTAGTAGTACAGCATGTCGCGCTCGGCAAGCTCGTTGTCATCCCGGTGTTGCGTCCGCTGCTGTTCGCGTGGGCTTTCTTTTTTATTACTGCCCTTCATGTATTTCTGCGCGAACGACAGGTGGTTAGGGAGTGGTCTCGCTTGGTCAGCCCAAAAGCAGTCAACGAATTGATCGCACACGGAGGGTGGTCCCGCGACGGCGAAAGCCGCCAGGTTACGGTGCTGTTCTCGAACATCCGCGGATTAATGAGCCATTCAGAATCGCGCTCGCCGCAGGAAGTGGTCAGCATGGTCAATCGCTATTTCACCCGGCAGGTTGAAGTCATTTTCCGCAATGGCGGAACGCTCGACAAGGCCACGGGTGATTGCATGATGGCAATCTGGGGTGCGCCGCTCGATGATGCAAGGAATGCCGAGCACGCAATTCAATGTGCCCTTGAAATGGCCGACATGCTGGATGTTTTCAGGAAGGAGCTAGACGCCGATGCGGATTTTGACCTGGGCATAGGCATTCATTCAGGACCGGCCGTAGTCGGGCTCATCGGGTCCGAACAGCGGCGAGAATACGCTGCGATTGGCGATACAGTGATTCTTGGGAGCCAGATCGCGGGATTGACGAACGGGATTGCCCGGATTCTGGTTTCGGAGCAAGCGATGCGCCTTTGTCCTGACGCTTTTAGTTTTGTTCCGCGCGGACTCTATAAAATCAAAGGAACAAGCCCGGAGCTCGCGCTGTACGAACCAAACAGAAAGACAGCGTGACGGCAGCAGCCACGAAGGAGACGCGTGCTCCGTGTTTGGACACACGCTAAGTGAACGCGAACGGCCAGCACTGTTGGCTGGGGCCAGCGGCCTGGTGGGTGGGTATGTCCTGAGGCGGTTGCTCGCACATCCATCTTACGCGCGCGTGCACGTGCTGGTGCGCCAGGAACTGCCACTGAGTCACCCGAAACTTGTTCAGCACATTGTCGACTTTGAGAATCTGCAAGCTGACCTGGCGGCGGGAGTGCAGGACGTCTTCTGTTGCCTCGGCACTACGATCAGGCAAGCGGGATCGCAGCAAGCGTTCAGGCACGTAGATCATGATTATCCGATTGCACTGGCGACACTTGGCAAGGCGGCAGGTGCGAAACAATTTCTGTTGGTATCCGCCCTTGGGGCCGATGCGCACTCAAGGATCTTCTACAACCGGACCAAGGGCGAAACGGAGCGTGATATTTTGGACATCGGTCTATCCCGGGTGCTCTACATGCGGCCGTCGTTACTGCTCGGAGACCGCTCGCGACCTCGCCTGGGCGAGACGGTGGGTGCAATGGTTGGCGGATTGATCGGTCCGCTGTTCATCGGAAGCATGCGCAAGTACCGGCCGATTGCTGCGGATGATGTAGCCGCAGCCATGCTATACGCAGCAACTCATGATATTGGAAGCGGTGCGATCGAGTCGAACGAGATCGCGCAGCTCGCTGTCCGGGAAAACACCCAGACCTGATCAGGCCGGGCCTTTATTTCCCCTTGCGAAGCGACTCAGGCAACCGCGCGCACAGGCTGTAAGCGAGAGGGATGGGCCGCGTAGGCATGGTAAGCCGCGGCTTCCGCTTCGCCGAACCTGACGTTCACGCCCATGTCCGTAAAAACAGTTTCGAGCGCACACAAGCTCAACATCACGTTTTCCATCTTGCAGGAATAACCCATCAGGCCGAAGCGCCAGATCTTGCCGGCCAGATCGCCCAGGCCGGCACCAATCTCCAGGTTGTAATCCAGCAGCAGGCGCCGGCGGACTTCCTTCTCGTCAATACCGTTTGCGACGCTGACCGCGTTCATCTGCGGCAGGCGGTAGGCTTCTTCCACCAGGTAATTCAAACCCAGCGTTTCCAGGCCGGCTTTCAGGGCCAAGTGATTGCGCTGGTGGCGCGCCCAGGCATTCTCGAGAGTCTCCTCCCGCAGCATCAGCAAAGCTTCATGCAAAGCATAGAGGGCGTTCGTCGGTGCGGTATGGTGATAGGTGCGATTGGTTGCGCCCCAGTAACCAAGCAGCAGATTCATGTCCATGAACCAGCTGTGCACCTTGTCCTTGCGGTTCCTAACCTGCTCGACCACCCGTTCGTTGAAAGAAATGGGTGACAAGCCTGGCGTGCAAGACAAACATTTCTGGCTGGCCGAATAAACCGCGTCAATTCCCCATTCGTCAACAAGCACTGGTGTGCCGCCGAGGGATGTCACCGCGTCCATAATGGTAAGGGCACCGTACTTACGCGCGATCTCGGCCAGCGTTTTGGCATCCGAGGCGACACCGGTAGAGGTTTCTGCATGCACGAATGCGAGGATCCTGGCATCAGGATTTGCTTTGAAGGCGTCTTCCACTTTCTGCGCGCTGACGGGAGTGCCCCAGCGGTCTTCCACGACGACCGCGATGCCGCCGCAGCGCTGCACGTTTTCGATCATGCGCCCGCCAAACACGCCGTTGCGGCAAACGATTACTTTGTCTCCCGGGGTCACCATATTGACGAAGCACATCTCCATTCCGACCGATCCCGGGCCCGAAACGGGAAAAGTCAGCGCATTGTTGGTCTGAAATCCGTAGCGCAACAGTTCCTTGAGTTCCTCCATCATTTCGACAAATACCGGGTCCAGATAGCCGATGGTCGGCTTACCCATGGCGGAAAACACGCGCGGGTGGATCTCCGAAGGTCCCGGCCCCATTAGATGGCGTTGCGGCGGATAAAAGGAATTGATTTTTCTCTTTGGAGCGTAATCTTGGGTGGACATGCGGTTCCCGAGGTAGAGGATTGAAACGGAGGCCGCGGTACGGCCAAAAAGAAGCGCAGTGTACTAGACCGCCGGGGCACCGGCCAAGCAGGCCCCCAGTCTCACTGCGGTATATCCGCTGTGGCGTTGGCTGGATTTCCGAATTGATGCGCCCCAAGCTGAAAGCCGGGGCTCACTTTTCACCCACGGCTGGAACAGGAGGCGGCCGTGTTACTCGTTTGCCGATTTGGCAGCGGGAAACTGGATCAGGCGCGCGGAAAAATCTTCGCTGTCGAATGCAATATCGCCATCCTTGTAGGCTTCCGGCTGCGTCTTGAGGTTGGCGAAATCGAATTGCCGCGGATCGAGCAGATGTGAAGGTGAAGTGCGTTGCAGGCTGGCGAACATGGTTTCCAGGCGGCCGGGGAATTTCCTTTCCCACTCCTGCAGCATGTTCTTGACCACCTGGCGTTGCAGATTCTGCTGCGAGCCGCACAGGTTGCACGGGATAATTGGGAACTGGCGCAGCCTGGCATACTCCTCCAAATCCGCTTCCTTGCAATAAGCGAGCGGACGAATGACGATGTGCTGGCCATCGTCGCTGATCAACTTTGGCGGCATTGCCTTCAGGCGCCCGCCATGGAACAAGTTCAGAAAAAAGGTTTCCAGAATATCGTCACGGTGATGGCCGAGCGCGATTTTGTTCGCACCGAGTTCCCGAGCCACGCGATACAGCGCGCCGCGGCGCAGCCGCGAACACAATGAACACATGGTTTTGCCTTCCGGAATGACGCGCTTGACCACACTGTGCGTATCCTGTTCTACGATCCGAAACGGCACGCCGATCGAAGTAAGATAATCGGGCAGCACTGCTGCCGGATAGCCGGGATGTTTCTGATCAAGATTTACTGCGATGATCTCGAAATCGATGGGCGCATGATTCTTCAGCGACAACAGTACATCCAGCATCGCGTAACTGTCTTTGCCTCCCGACAAACACACCATGACCTTGTCGCCATTCTGGATCATGTCGAAGTGGCCAACGGCTTCACCAACCAGACGGCGCAGCCGTTTGGCCAGTTTGTTGCCTTCATAGACCTGTCTCTGAACTGTTGTCATTTAGCGGGTACGGAAAATCTCAAAACCAACTGATTCACAATCCTTGTAAACATCCAGCTTTTGACTGGAGACGCGGGCCGCCCGGACGCCGGGACGCGCCAGACAGATGGCCAGAATCCGCTCGCAAAAAGTCTCCTGCAGATTGAAGTGGCTGCTGTCGGCAAGGCCGACTATTTCACGCCGAACGAAATCATAGTCTACCGTTTCATCGATGTGATCGCGTTCGATCTTGCCGTCCGGATCAAGGTACAGATCCACGTTTACGACCACGCGCTGCTTCGCCCGTTTCTCGAAGTCATGGATACCAATGGAAAGACGTGTTTCGAAGTTTTTCAGAAAAATGCGGCGCGTGGGGCAGGGGGGCATTGCAGACGCCTCGCCGGTCAGGTCTCTCCGCTGGTCCAGGTTGTCGCTCATTGGTCATTACCAACTGCAAACTGGACATCCCGCCGCGATGGCCACAAGTGCTGCCCGCCGTCCACCACGATGGTGGTGCCAGTCAGCGCACCGGCGTTGACGACAAAACGCACCGCATCGGCGATATCTTCGACAGTGGAACTGCGTCCCAAGGGTGCCATGCGATGGGAGCGTGCGAATCCCTCCGCAGTCTGCTCGCCACTCACCAGGGTGATGCCGGGTGCGACACCGCAGACGCGGACCTTGGGGGCGAGCGCCAGCGCGAGCAGCCGCGTTGCGCCCTCGAGGCCGATTTTTGCAACGGTATAGGACAGAAAATCCGGATTGAGATTGAATACTTTCTGGTCCAGCATATTAACGATGCAGCCAGTCAGCTCATCGGGCAAGCGTGCCGCGAACGTCTTCGACAGCAACAGCGGCGCGAACAGATTGACGTCAAGGTGCCGATGCCACTGTGCGGTCTCCAGGCTCGCGAGATCGTCGTAGGCAAATACCGCGGCGTTGTTGACCAGGCAGGTCACCGTGCCGAGATGGCGCTCAGATGCCTCGACCAACTCCGGTACCTGTTCTGCATCGCTGAGGTCACAGCGAACTGCCACCGCTTTTGCGCCGAGCGCTGAAATTTCCGCCGACAGGCGCTCTGCTTCCGCCTCCCCGCGATGAAAATGAAGCGCGATGTCCCAGCCGTCCGCGGCCAGGGCAAGTGAAATTGCCCGGCCAATGCGTTTGCCGGCTCCAGTGACCAGGGCCACCCGCTGGTGCTTTTTCGCCCGCGCCATGGTTCGCTTGAGGTTGCGCCGTACCGCGCAGCTGTTGTTGAATGGGAATTGTAGCCCAACCGTTTCGCATTTCACCTTGCCTGCTGCTTCGCGCCCCATTGACTTCCCTGAACCTTCTTCGGAAGCGCGCCGCCACAGCGAACGGCTGAGCGACAGCATCCGCAATGAAATCGCCGCGTCAGGGGGCTGGATCAGCTTCGCACGCTTCATGGAAATGGCCTTATACGCGCCAGGACAGGGCTATTACGTCGCGGGTACTGCGAAATTGGGAGAAGCGGGGGATTTCGTGACGGCACCCGAAATATCTGCGCTGTTCGGCAGGACTTTGGCACACCAGGTGGCGCAGGTGCTCGAGTTCAGTGGCGCAGACGCCGTTCTGGAACTGGGCGCAGGTTCAGGCACAATGGCAGCTGATGTGCTCGGCGAACTACGCAACATCGATCGGCTTCCGCGGCGTTATGTGATTCTTGAAACCAGTCCGCAGCTGGTGCAGCGCCAGCGCGACACGCTGTGGCGACGCCAGCCCGCACTCAATGACCGGATTCAGTGGGTCACCGCATTGCCCGAAAATCTCGATGGCGTTGTCATAGCCAACGAGGTACTGGATGCGCTTCCGGTTCACCTCGTTGCTTGGCGCCGGGACGGACTGCATGAGCGTGGCGTAAGCTGGAAGGACAGTTTTGTATGGGAAGAGCGGCTGTTGCAACCGGGTGCTCTCCGAAGCGCCGCTGAAGCGATTGGCGCCGCGCCCGATTACCTCAGTGAAATTTCATTACTTGCGCCGGGCCTGGTACGCAGTTTGTCGAATACCGTGCGCCGAGGCGCGCTGCTGCTGATTGATTATGGGTTTGGCTGGCGCGAGTACTACCATCCGCAGCGTTCGCGCGGGACGCTGATGTGCCATTACCGTCACCTCGCACACGACGATCCGTTTTTTCTTCCCGGGTTGCAGGACGTCACTGCCCACGTTGATTTCACCGCGATTGCGCAAGCCGGCATGGAGTCCGGAATGGATCTCCTCGGCTATACCACGCAAGCGCAGTTCCTCATTAACAGCGGAATCATCGGGTGGATGGAGCAACAGCCGGAACGATCATCGGCGGCACGCATTGCACACACCGCGGGCGTGCAGAAACTGCTGTCACCGGCGGAAATGGGTGAGCTGTTCAAGGTGATTGCCTTGTCACGTGGTATTGAAGGTCCGCTTATGGGGTTTACCTCTGGCGACAAATCGCGGCTGTTGTGAAGTCCGCGCGCAACTCTGCAGGTTTGTATTTTGAAGTGGTTTTGCGTAAGGTTGCGCGTCGTTTGATCTTGCACCATCTGACTGCGCCTTCGCGCGACACAGGCTATAGCTGAAAATGCACATCCACATTCTGGGCATCTGCGGTACGTTCATGGGCGGAATTGCCGTCATTGCCAGACAGGCTGGCCACAAAGTGACCGGATGCGATGCCAACGTCTACCCGCCGATGAGCACGCAACTGCAGGCGCAGGGAATCGAACTGATCGAGGGATTCGACGCCGGGCAGATCGACTTGAAACCCGACCTTTTTGTGATCGGCAATGTCGTTTCGCGCGGTAATCCGCTGATGGAACAGATTCTGGATCGAGGACTGGCATTTACTTCCGGGCCGCAGTGGCTGTATGAAAATATCTTGCGTGGCAAGTGGGTGCTTGCGGTCGCCGGCACGCATGGTAAAACCACGACTACATCGATGCTGGCCTGGATTCTGGAACACGCAGGGCTCAATCCGGGATTCCTGATCGGTGGCGTGCCATTGAATTTTGGTATATCTGCCCGTACCACCGATTCGTCGTTCTTCGTGATCGAGGCGGACGAATACGACACCGCATTCTTCGACAAGCGCTCGAAGTTCGTCCACTATCTGCCGCGCACGGCGATCCTGAACAATCTGGAGTTCGATCACGCCGACATTTTTCCAGACCTGGCGGCGATTGAGACCCAATTCCACCATTTGGTGCGCACGTTGCCGGGCAGTGGTTTGATTATCGCGCACGGGCGCGAACAAAGCATGCGCCGCGTGCTGGCCAAGGGCGTCTGGACGAAAGTGGAGTGGCTGGGAATTGAACAGGGTTGGACGGCGCGGCCACGCGATGCACACGCGTTCGACGTATTCTTCGAAGGCGGACCACGGGGCACAGTGAACTGGGAGCTACTCGGCGATCACAACCGTAACAACGCGCTTGCTGCCCTGGCGGCTAGCCGTCACGCGGGAGTACCGGTCGCCAAGGGAATAGACGCATTGGCCGAGTTCAGGAATGTAAAACGCCGGCTAGAGGTCAGTGGCGCGGTCAATGGCGTCACCGTGTACGACGATTTCGCCCATCATCCAACCGCCATCGAAACCACCATTGCGGGGCTGCGCAGCAAGGTCGGCAATGCGCGCATCCTGGCGGTGCTCGAGCCACGCTCGAACACCATGAAAATGGGCATCATGAAAGATGCTCTGGCTGGCAGCCTTGCCGGAGCGGACCTGGTGTTCTGCTATACCAACAACCTCGGTTGGGATGCGCAACCGGTGCTGGCATCCCTTGGGGCAAAAGCACAGTGCTTCGAGGATCTGGGTGCACTGGTTGCGGCCATCGTGGCGCACAGCCAGGCGGGTGACTACGTGCTAACTATGAGCAACGGTGCATTCGGCGGCATCCATGATCGATTGCTGGAAGCCCTTGCGAAGTAAGCCAGTCGGCGATCAAGACCGACATCAGGCGTCGCCTGCCCGAGGGGTTCACGCCGTCCAGAGACTCTTGGGCACCAGGCAATGCACGGTCTTATTGAATTCGCCGATATCGCCCAGGCGCGAATCCATGCCAAGGCTCATCAGCGAATAGGCATCAATGACTGACATGTTTTTGCGTTCGGCAATCTGCTCGATCATCGCAAAGGCGGCCTGGTTCATGGCGCTTTGCAGGTCCGGCGATGACGCGCTGGTTACAAAATAATGTGGCGTCTCCCGCAGCGGGCGCACCGCGCGCTTCAACTTGACGCCAGATTTTGGAATCATGCAGAACACGCCTTTCATCTGATTGACGACTTCCGAGATGCGGCAGTCATAGCGGCTCGCCATCCATTCTGCGGTTTTCTCGGGATGAATATCCTGCGACTCGGCCAGGAACGTACTGGTTTCCCGCTTCAGTATTTCCAGAGCCTTGTTCAAGTCGCGATCGTAGCCCACGGTGATCCAGTGTGTCGGCGTTTCGATGCGCGGCCACTCCAGTGACTTGCCTTTAAGCACGTCAACCCGCAGGCGCAGCTCATTAAATGCGGTTTCGATGGCGGTCAGGTTGATTTCGCCGTTGCCCTGTGCCGCGTGCGAATCGCCGCTCCACAACAGCGCGCCTTCAACGAATACCGGCAAATAGACGGTCGTGCCTTCGATCATCTCTCGCACATCCATGTTGCCGCCGAAAGGACCCGGTGGCACTGTGCTGTACCGACCGGCTTCAGCGCGCGCAACACCCAAGACGCCGGGGAAAGGACGCAGCGGTATCCGCACTCCGGGGGCGAACTGCGTGCTTGCTGTTTGCTGATCAAAGTAAAAATAACGAACCTGACCGGCCGGAAACCGATCGGGAAACTGTCCCAGACCGAGTTCGCCAGGCAGATTCCAGTTGGCTCCGTAGCTCCTTGGCAAGATGCGTTCAATATGGACTTTCAGCGTGTCGCCCGGCTCGGCATCCTCGATGTAGATTGGGCCGGTGATGGTATGCGGGCCGCGCCCGGGGAAAGCCAGTCGCATCTGGGTTATGGCTTCGATCGATACGCCCGGCAACACCTGGTTTGCGGACGCCATCATGGTTTCCATCGAAATGCGCGCGCCCGAGCGGACCGTCAGTACCGGAGGCTCGGCATTGTCGAACCAGCCCCATTGCGTCGTGTGGGGTGTTGCCGGCAACACGTGGATGTCCCCGAGCATTGCGCCGGGCGGAACCGGGCGCCTTTGCTGCTCCTCGGCTTTGAGTACATCCCCCAGCCAGGGGGCACTCGCCACTGCCCCCGACTGCAGAAAAAATCGCCTGCGGGAATCATCAGTCATTGGAAATCCTTCATTGGTCGACTTGCGGTTTTGTGGCAGGCATTTTTGCGCAATTTCGCAGACGACACGCAGCTTCTTTGTCGAGCCGGTTGCCGTACGGCACAATGCCGGTGCAACGGAATGTCTTCATGATCATCTATATTCACGGCTTCAACAGTTCTCCGTCGTCCCACAAAGCCAACCAGTTGCGTGAGCGTTTGACATCGTTGGGCCGCGCACACGAGTTTTTTTGCCCGGCGTTGCCGCACTGGCCAGCGCAAGCAATGGCACTGCTCGAAGGGCTGGTTAGCGCCACTCCGCCGGCTGACGTTACGCTGGTCGGCAGTTCGCTGGGCGGATTCTATGCAACCTGCCTTACTGAAAAATATGGAGCGCGATCGGTGCTGGTCAATCCGGCAATTACGCCCCATGAAGGTTTGCGAAGCTATCTCGGCCAGCAAAAAAACCTCTATAGCGGCGACGAATATCTACTGACCGAAGAGCACCTGACGCAACTGGCCCGGCTGCATGTGGCGCAACCGGCCAGCATGGACCGCTACCTGCTGATGCATACCACCGGTGATGAACTGCTGGACTGGCGAATCGCGGTTGACCATTATCGCGGCTGCCGCCAAGTGATCGTGAAAGGGAGCGATCACGGTTTCAGTGAATTTGCCCAGTACATCGACATCGTACTGAGCTTCGCCGACCGCTCTTAGGAAATGTCGAGCCTTGCCTTTGCGGATTGCCCCGGGCGAAGCGATGTACGCTCTCACGTATAATCGCGCCCTGCTTCCACCCGCGTAATCCCCGCCTCCCCGGGGCAGCACATGAACGTTTTTTTCGAAGAAGACGGCGCATTCAAGGCCGGCACTGTGCTGGCCGACAACCATACCTCCCTGCAGGTGGAAAATCAGCACGGCAAGCGCACGAAGGTGAAGGAAGGCGCTGTGCTGATCCGGTTCGATCATATTCCGCTGTCGCAATTCATGGCGGAGGCGCAAAGCATCGCAAAGGACATCGACCCGGCGTTTCTTTGGGAATGTTCCGGTGCAACTGAATTCGGATTCGATCAATTGGGGAAAGAATATTTTGGACATGAGCCCAGACCGGCAGAAAGTGCCGGACTGCTGATGCGGCTGCACGCTACGCCGACGCACTTCTACAAGAAAGGCAAAGGTCGTTACAAGGCCGCGCCCGCCGACGCATTGCGGGCCGCGCTTGCCAGCGTGGAACGGAAAAGAAAGCAAGCCGATCTGCAGCAGCGGTATGCAGAGCAGCTTGCGCGCTTCGAAGTTCCCGAGGAGTTCAAGCCATTGCTGCCGCAACTCCTTTACCGGCCTGATAAAGGATGCATCGAATACAAGGCGCTCGAACAGGCTGCTGCGCTGGCGCATCTGACCATTCCGAGGCTGCTGGAAAGAAGTGGTGCGTTTGCTT
>DATMZQ010000508.1:0-18199 GCA_035573615.1 Burkholderiales bacterium
CAGCTCGTGTCAGCGTGATGTCATGCACGTCCTCGGACTTGGGAATCGATTTAAAGGTCCCGTCGTGTTTAACATACGGGCCAAACCGCCCGATATTGGCCTCGACCATCTTGCCAGACTCGGGATGCGTGCCCAGCTGGCGCGGAAGCGCCAATACCTTTAGCGCGGTATCCAAGTCGGCCGAAGAGGCAGGAACATTTTTCGGCCATGCAGCGCGTTTGGGTTTTTGCGATTTGTCTTCCGGCGTCTGTCCCAATTGCACATAGAACCCGTACGGCCCTTTCAGCAGCAAGATATCGCTATCTGTCACCGGATCTTTGCCGAGCAATATCGGACCAGCCGGCTGGTCTCCCCATGGACGAGTGTAGTCACAGTTGGGATATCCGCTGCAGCCAACGAACAGTCCGCGCCTGCTGTTCTGAAGAAACAACTGCTTTCCGCAAGTGGGGCACGCTTCATCCATCGGACTGCCGCGCGCAACTTTTTCCTTCGATTTTAGCGTGCGGGCGAAGTCCTTCCAGAAGTCTTTGAGCACCGGAACCCATTCACGATCGCCATTTGAAATGTCGTCGAGTTCTTCTTCCAAAAGGGCCGTGAAACCGTAGTCGACGTAGTGATTGAAATGTGAAGTCAGGAAGCCATTTACGAGCCGGCCGATATCCGTGGGCATGAACCGCTTTTTGTCGAGCAATGCGTACCCGCGGTCTTGCAATGTTGAAATAATGCTGGCATAGGTGGACGGTCTGCCGATCCCAAATTCCTCAAGCGTCTTTACCAGGCTTGCTTCCGTGTAACGCGGCGGCGGCTGTGTGAAATGCTGCTCGCCAAATATGCGGTCAATTGGCACAGATTCTTTTTCTTCCAGCCGCGGCAGCTTTGATTCCTGTTCCTGCTCGGCATCGTCGTCATCTTCGAGGTAGACAGCCATGAAGCCCGCGAAAACGAGTATTTGCCCTGTCGCACGGAACACTGTATCGGTACGGCCTGCCGTCAAATCGACGGAGGTCGTATCATATTTGGCCGGCGTCATTTGGCATGACAGCGTGCGCTTCCAGATCATTTCATACAGAGCGGCTTGATCGGGCGTTAGATATTTGCGCACTGCGTCCGGGGTTCGTTCTATTGAAGTGGGGCGAATTGCTTCATGCGCTTCCTGCGCGTTCTTGGATTTGTTGCGGTACTCGACCGCCGACTGCGGAAGGTAGGCGGGCTCGAATTTTTTCTTGACGTAATTCCGGATTTCGACGAGCGCCTCCTTGGCCAGAGCCAGCGAATCGGTTCGCATGTAGGTAATCAGTCCAACCGTTCCGCCATCGATTTCCACGCCCTCATACAACTGCTGGGCGGTACTCATTGCCCCTCGCGTGGTCATGCCAAGCTTTCGCACTGCCTCCTGCTGAAGCGTCGATGTGGTAAATGGCGCTGCCGGTTGCCTGCTCTTGGGCTTGCGCTCGACCTTGACGACCTGCGCGGTTCCTCTGGCTGCCTTTTCGATTTCAGAAACGATTGCGCGCTGTTCACTGTCAGTTCCAATGGAGAACTGTTCGATCTTTGTTCCCTTATGCTGAATCAAACGCGCGCTGAACGTCTGTTTGCCCTTGTGGCTGTCGAGATGCAGCGACCAATATTCGCGGCTTTTGAAAGTCTCGATTTCGTGCTCGCGTTCTACGATCAGTCGCAGAGCAGGACTTTGGACTCGACCCGCAGACAGGCTGGGACCAATCTTTTTCCAGAGCAATGGCGAGAGATTGAAACCGACCAAGTGATCGAGTGCCCTGCGCGCTTGCTGCGCGTTTACCAGCGACATGGAGATCGCGCGAGGATGCGCAACCGCCGACTTGACTGCCGATTCGGTAATCTCATAAAACACAACCCGTCCCAATTTTTTGTTCTTCAGCAATTTCTTGCTTTTCAGAATTTCCGCGAGATGCCAGGCAATCGCCTCACCCTCGCGGTCCGGGTCTGTCGCGAGATAGATGTTGGTCGCTTTTGCTACGGCCCTGGTAATAGCATCGACGTGTTTTTTGTTCTTCTCCACCAGCGCATAACGCATGCTGAAATCGTTGGCCGGGTCAACAGCGCCCTCCTTTGCTTCCAGATCGCGCACGTGACCATATGACGCAACTATCTCGAAGCCGCGGCCAAGATATTTCTTAAGAGTCTTGGCCTTGGAGGGCGACTCTACGATTAGAAGACTTTGAGACATTGAACTTCCGGCCTGAAAAGGAGGCGGAATGATAAGAACTTGATGGCGCTGGAGCAAGCGCCATGATCAAGCGTCTAGTGTAAGTGGTGTTCCTGGTTGGGCGAAATCAGCTCTTCCAGAACCAACGTATCGAGCGTTTCGTTTTGATTCCACAACACCATCAAAACGATCAACTTGACCTTGTCGAGATCTACGGACGGCTCGTCCAGCGCTACGACACGTTCTATTATGAGTTCGCGTTGCAAAACGCTTATTACGCCGGCACTTTCAAGGAACATCAAAAATCCTCGCGCTTCGGTCGGCAGCGTGTTTATTTCCGGTTCCGTGTAGAAACGAAAGCCTTTGCTCGGGATGGATGGCGAGCGCGAACTATTCTTGCCGACGCGCTCGAGTCCGCTTAACCAGGTGAGCGCCTGAGAAATGTCGCGACTATCGAACCCTGCGTCTGATAGGCGTTTTGAAAGAATGTCTTGATCGGGGTAGGTACCGGCATGAAAGTAATTTTCGAACAGGAATATCAGTATGTCGAACATGAGTCCTGTCTGGACGGGTTAACGCTCGTCACGCTAGCGCACGCGCTGGAACTTTCCGCCGGGAAGGCGATTGACGACGCCTTCAAGTTCCAGTGTCAACAGCATCGCCGATGCCGTTTCCGGCGTCAAGCCGCAGCGTTGACACAGCACGTCCAAGTCCAACGGGTCGAAGCCTAGTTGTGCCAGCACCATGTTCCCGGCGGCGGGCGCCCCCTCCGTGCTGACCTCCCTGGACTTGTAACTTGCTACACCGAGTTCCTCAAGTATGTCGCGGCTGTTTTCTACTAGCTTCGCGCCTTGCTTGAGCAGCAAATGACAACCTTTCGATAGCGGCGAGTGTATCGAACCCGGGACGGCAAATACATCGCGGCCCTGCTCAAGCGCATAACGTGCGGTAATCAGCGAGCCGCTTTTGAGCGCTGCTTCCACCACCAGGCAACCCCGCGACAGTCCGCTGATCAGGCGGTTCCGGCGTGGAAAATTCGAGGCAAGTGCGGGCGTTCCCAAGGCAAACTCGGATACCAGAGCACCTTCGAGCGCAAGCCGGTGTGCCAGTTCCCGGTTTCGGGCGGGATATACGATGTCGAGTCCGGTACCGACGACGGCAACTGAGGAAGAGGCTCCTGAAAGACCGCCCAGGTGTGCGGCACCGTCAATACCAAGTGCCATGCCACTTACAATGGTGAACCCGCCGTCCGATAACTCGTGAGCAAACGCCTGCGCGTTTGCGTTGCCTTGTGGCGTGGCATTGCGGCTTCCTACCACCGCGAGAGAAGCATGATCCAGCCAATCTGCGTTGCCTTTAACGTACAACAACGGTGGCGGATCGCTAATTTCAAGCAGCAGTCGGGGATAAGATTTATCTGCAAAAGTTACGACATTATTGGCCGGGTCCTCCAGCCAGTGCAGCGTAACATCCAGGCATTCCGCACCGGGACCGCGCACGATTGCGGCGGCCGTTGCATCCGGGACATTGCGCGCCAGCGTCCCAAAATCGAGTGCGCAGATGGCTTCAGGAGTGCCATATGCAGCCAGAAGCTTCCGAAAAATCGTTGGCGTTAGCTCAGCAACCAGCGCGAGTTTGAGCCAAGCGAGCGTTTCGGAATCCGGCGACATGCGCCGAGTACTTATTTAAGGCGCCTGAACTACGTCAAGTACGTTGACGGGCTGTGTGGAATTCATGACTAGCGCATAAGAGAGTTTTTCAAAGACGCGGAATACAAAGACCATTCCATAGCGTTCGGGAGGGAGGCGTATCTTTTCCTTCTGATCAGATACGTAGGCCGGCGTAACTGAGGGCCGATCACGATAGAGTGCCAGCACGTGTCCGACCTCTATGCCTTCCCGACGGCCGCGATTGATGACTACGACCTGAAGCGACGCGATCTCCGAGAAGCGGCCTTCCGGGCCTGCCATCACGCGTCCCTTCAACTGTGGCGCTGGGGCATGCGGTACATACGCCAGCGCAGGGGCGGGGGGCGTCCTGGCAAGTCGGTCGCCCGGCGCGATTTCCCGAGTGGCCTTGGTTACCAAAACCGTACTGACTTCCCCAAATTCGCTGACTTGAGCATCTCCCAGGTAAACCGCCTCGCGACCAAGTACTTCGTTGGTGTCCGGATCCGTAAATGTGCGGCCAGGCCTGAAAATGCTCCAACCCGGATCGCTTTCCCACACCAGGCCTTTCGCAAAAGCAGTGTCGCCAGCGGACAATACAACCCGATTTTCAGGCCCGGCCACCAGCGTTGGAGCAGCACTCAGTTCCTGATCCCCTACTACCAGTGGCTTTACCAAAAAGGCCTGGATGGCGGAGGCCGGTATGCTTGAAATGGCCCCCGCCCCCAATGGTTGTTTGCGAATAGCAGGACTTAGTTTTGCCTCCATCAGACGCCAGTCAGCACCATCGCTGCCCTCGCCATCCCGCCCTCCTTCTTTGCGCAGACGAGGTGTCCTTCCGGTGAAATCAAGCACCACTACGTCGCCTGGATAGATCCAGTGTGGGTTTTTGATTTCTTCTTTATTAAGACCCCAGATATCTGGCCATCTCCAGGGATCTTTTAAAAATTTGGTCGAGATTCCCCACAACGTATCGCCCTTGATCACGATATACCGGTCAGGTGCACTTTCAGCGAGCTTGATCTCGTCGGCGACAGCGCCGCCAAAGCTCCAGGCAGCAACGACCACCAGCAGAGATATAATTGATTTGCCCATTCGAGGCCCCCATCTCCGGTCAATCCAACAAACGATTCGCGAGCGCCGACTATTCAGCGGCGGATTGGATACTTTGCATTAAATTCTGCCTCTAGTTAGTTAAATTAGCAAGCATTTATGGCAATACTCCCTATCATCCATTACCCTGACCCGAGACTGCACAAATTTGCTGCGCCGGTGCATGAAGTCGACGAAAGCATTCGTCGCTTGGCGAAAGACATGGCCGAGACCATGTATGCGGCCCCCGGCGTCGGTCTCGCGGCGACACAAGTCGATGTACATAAGCAGGTTATTGTGATTGATATCTCGGAAACACTGGATCAGCCACTGTTCTTCATCAATCCAAAGATCATTGAGGCCCGGGGCAGGGCAGACTGCGAGGAAGGATGCCTTTCTGTGCCTGGCATTTTTGAGAAGGTTTCCCGCGCGGAATGGGTAAAGGTCCAGGCGCTCGGAATCGACGGCCAGCCATTCGAGATGCAGAGCGACGGCCTTCTGGCAGTGTGCATTCAGCACGAGATAGATCATCTGAAGGGTAAGGTGTTTGTCGAATACCTTTCGCAGCTTAAGCAGAAACGTATCGCCGACAAGCTGAAGAAGCAACAACGGCGAGCGCTCTGATGCGTGTCGTATTCGCCGGCACGCCGGCGTTTGCAGCTACTGCGCTGCAAGCGCTGATTGATGCTGGTTTCGATGTCGTACTCGTGTTGACTCAGCCCGACCGCCCTGCCGGCCGCGGGCTGCGGCCTTCATTCAGCGCAGTAAAGCAACAGGCTATCAAGCACCGACTCGCCATCGATCAGCCGTCGTCTCTACGGGGCGAAGAGTTGCTCGCGCGGCTCGGTGCCTTGGCAGCACCGGTCATGGTGGTCGCTGCTTATGGACTTATACTCCCTGCTGCCGTAATCAATCTTTTTCCCATCGGCTGCATCAACATACATGCCTCGCTGCTGCCGCGCTGGCGTGGAGCTGCCCCTATTCAGCGTGCGATACTCGCCTCTGATCGCGAGACCGGGATCTCTATCATGCGAATGGATCAAGGATTGGATACCGGCCCTGTTTATCTGACTGAGGCGCTTCCGATGTTGCCAGACGACACCGCTGGTTCATTGCATGATCGGCTGGCCGGCTTGGGGGCTCGCTGCATTGTGGAAGCATTGCCGAGAATTGAATGCGGCCGGCTGGTTCCTGCGCCTCAACCGTCCATCGGCATTACATATGCGCAAAAAATCACCAAACAGGAAGCAGCAATTGATTGGAGTCATGCGGCTTTCGCCATTGATCGCCAGGTTCGCGCATTCAACCCTGTCCCTGGCGCTTACAGCGCGCTCGGGCGCGTAATGATCAAGATCTGGCGCGTGCAACCGAGCAATGAAGGACAGGGGGATCCTGGCCAAATCACGCACGCGGGGGAAGATGGAATCGACGTAGCGTGCGGCCAGGGCATGGTCAAAATACTGGAATTGCAACAGGCCGGTGGGAAGCGGCTCGTGGCGGCGGACTTCGTGCGCGGCGCTCCCACGTTGGTGGGCCGGCGATTCGAGTCCTGATCAAAACTCAGTGCACCGTATCCAGCGGATAGCCGCGCAAACTGTAACAATTGTGCTGGCCGGCACCGGGCTGAACACGGCGCTTGAAACAGCGTGGCGTAGCTACCCGCAGCTCACTGCCTCCGAACGCGGCGCCATTCAGGATATTTGCTACGGAACGCTGCGGCATTTGGGAAAGCTGCAGGCCGTATTGGGATTACTCGCGCCGAAACCGATTGTAATTGCAGAGCTGCGAACGTTGCTCCTTACGGCGCTTTATCGATTGGAATATAGCAAAGCCGCGCCTTACGCTGTAGTTAATCAGGCAGTGGAGTGCGCAGTGCAGTTTGGCGGCGGACACGTCAGGTCTTTTGCCAATGCGGTTTTACGCAATTATTTACGCCGGCGTGAAGATCTGCTGGCACGAGTCTCTGCATGCGACGAAGGGCGTCTCTCTTATCCGAATTGGTGGATAAAGAAAATGCGCATCGCTTTCGGTCCCGAGGCAGATGACATCCTTGAGATGGGCAACCACCAACCACCGATGACGCTGCGTGCAAATGTGCGCCAAGGTGGCGCCGCGGAATATATGCAGCGCCTTAACAACGCCGGACTCGAGGCCCGTCAGCTGGAGAATGGCGCACTGGTGCTTGCCAAACCGGTGGCGATAGGGCGCCTGCCCGGATTTGGCGACGGCGCCGTTTCAGTTCAGGATGCGGGCGCGCAATTCGCCGGACCTTTGCTGGATGCAAAAGACGGAATGCGGGTACTTGACGCATGCGCCGCGCCCGGCGGGAAAACGGCGCATATCCTCGAAATTGCAGATGTCGCGATGACGGCGCTCGATGCCGATGCGGTACGACTGCAGCGCGTGGCATCAAACCTGGAGCGCATCGGTCTGCGGGCGCGCTTGCAGGTAGCGGACGCGGGTGCCCCGGAAACATGGTGGGATGGAAAGCCGTTTCAGCGCGTGTTGCTCGACGCTCCGTGTTCCGCTTCAGGAGTGGTTAGACGACATCCCGATATCAAATGGTTAAGAAGATTATCGGACATCGCCGGCTTTGCCATAAAGCAACGCCGGCTGCTTGACGCATTGTGGAAGGTAGTCGCGCGTGGTGGTAAATTACTTTACGTGACCTGTTCCATCTTCGAAGAAGAAGATCAGCAAATAATAGCGGCGTTCGCGACCTGCCACGCTAATGCGCACATTCTGGGAGGAATGCCAGGACGCAACGGCTTGCTACTCCCGGCCAACGATCACGATGGTTTTTTTTACGCCCTCCTCCAGAAGAGTTGATTTGCTGCACAAGCTTATTTCGCTGTGTCTGTTGTGGTGCAGTGTGACCGCTGCAGCAAGCGAAGGCATCCACGTCAAGTCAGCCGAGGTTTCGCAAAATGCCGGCGAGTACTATCTGGAGGCGAATTTCGAGGTTGAACTCACTCATACGCTCGAAGACGCGCTAAACAAGGGGCTGCCACTGCATTTCATAGTGGAATTCGAGTTGATTCATCCACGCTGGTATACGCTCTATCTCTGGAACAAATCAATACTGGAATTCGAGCAGGACTATCGTCTTTCGTACAACGCGCTTACGCGCCAATACCGCTTGTCTTTGGGAGCGCTTCATCAAAATTTTGACTCGCTATATGATGCGCTGGCATTGATGGGCCGCCTGCGGCCCCGGTTGCTGGCCGATTCCGACCTGCTGGACGAAGGCAAGGTTTATGAAGCAGCCATACGCATGCGCCTCGACATTACGCAGTTACCCAAGCCGTTCCAGATTAACGCCCTGGCTTCGCGTGACTGGAATCTTGTCTCGGAATGGTTTCGCTGGACTCTCACGCGATGAAACTTCCCCGCAGCGTTAGACGCTCGCTCCTTAGCCGGGGAATGCAGTTCCTGATTGTGCTGGTGCTCACGCTCGGCGCGGTGATGTTGTATCTACTGTCCGGGGCGAGTGCCAATACACCCTGGTTTTCCACCGACCTTCCGCTGCTGCTTGCACTCGGGGTTGGTGCCGTACTGATACTCATGCTGGTCGTCGGATATCAATTGCTGCTGCTACGCAGGCGACTCAATGCCCGCGTATTCGGTTCGAAGCTTACCTTGCGCCTTGTGCTTTTGTTCGCACTGGTGGCGGTGCTGCCGGGAGTACTGGTATACGCGGTGTCCGTCCAGTTTCTTTCACGATCCATCGAATCCTGGTTTGACGTGCGCGTTGAAAAGGCGCTCGAAGGGGGGTTGAGCCTCGGACGAGCGAATCTCGACAATATGCTGAAAGAGCTTCGCCGCAAGGCAGAGTCGATGGCGTTTTCTCTCAGCGAACGTAGCACGCCGCGTAAGCTCGCCACGCTCAACACGCTGCGCGAGCAGGCGTCCGTGAATGAAGCTACGTTGCTGCGGACCGATGGCTCCCTCATCTCCTTCTCCAGCGCGGATTCGACCAGTCTGGTTCCGGACCTGCCAACGCCATCCGTCGTTCGCAAGGTAAGAATGCAGGAGCCCTACAGCACTATTGAAGCGTTGGGTGATGGCGGGTTGCAGCTACGCGTGCTAGTCCCCGTCAATGACTTCACCGGAGCGACCTTGCTCCTCCAGTTGGTCCAGCCAGTACCAGCGGCACTGGCTCGCGACGCGCAGACCGTCCAGGAAATCTACCGGGACTACCAGGAGTTGTCCCTGTCGCGACTTGGATTGCAGCGTCTGTACGGGCTTACCTTGACGCTATCCCTGCTACTTGCTTTGCTGTCTGCGCTCCTTCTCGCAATCGTTTTCAGCGAACGATTGTCCGCACCGCTGGGAGTATTGGCGGCCGGAACGCGAGCCGTTGCGCAGGGCGATTTCAGCCAGCGTCATCTGGTCAAGTCGAACGACGAACTTGGCTCGCTCACCGAATCCTTCAATATCATGACAATGCAATTGGCGGATGCGCAGGCCGACGCGCAGCGTAATCAGCAGCAACTGACCGCCGCGAAGGCTTACCTTGAAAGCGTGCTAGGCAACTTGTCTGCGGGCGTAATGTCGTTCGACGCTGAATTTCGTCTGCACTCGGCCAACCGTAGTGCAGAGCAAATTCTCGGCGTTAGCGTTGGTGAATTGATTGGCAGCCATCCGGATGAATGGGCCAATCGTGAGCCGAGTTTAGCGGCGGTAGGCAACGCGCTGCGCGAGGCACTGGTAAAAAGTCGAGATGAGACCTGGGAGGCACAAGTGGAGTTATCCGGCCCAACTGGACAACAGGTGCTCCTGTTGCGTGGCTCGAAACTGTCTGCCGATACCGAGCCCGGCATGGTCATGATTTTTGATGACATTACACGAATGCGTCAGGCCCAACGCTTGGCCGCATGGGGTGAAGTTGCCCAGCGTCTCGCGCACGAAATCAAAAACCCGCTGACACCGATCCAGCTGTCGGCCGAGCGCTTGCAGCATCGTCTGGCTGACAAGCTATCCAGTCAGGAAGCGGAGATCTTGCAACGGTCGACGCAAACCATTGTGAACCAGGTGGCAGCATTGAAGGCAATGGTGGATGCCTTCAGTGTGTATGCGCGCTCGCCGGTGCCCGACTTGCAGCCGCTCGATCTCAATGTGCTGACCCGCGAAGTATTGGGCCTGTACGAGTCTTCCCGTCCGGCATTGCAATTCGAGTTTGCTCCCTCGCTTCCTCTCGTATCTGGCGACACCGCCAAGCTGAGGCAGGTCATTCATAATCTGCTTCAGAATGCAGAGCAGGCGGTCTCCGAGGTGCCGGTGCCCCGCATTGTCGTGCGAACCGAAGCGACCGATGCCGGCGTCCAACTCACCATGAGAGACAATGGACCGGGATTTCCGGAAAACGTAATCGGGCGTGTATTTGAACCTTACGTCACCACCAAATCAAAGGGAACGGGCCTGGGGTTGGCCATCGTCAAGAAGATTGTGGAGGAGCACAATGGCAGAATTGTCGTCGCTAATAACCTTTCGGGCGGGGCCAGTGTGACGATCCTGCTGCCGGCTGCACCGGGGAAAAGTACTGGAATGCGCCTCATCAGGCAGGTTGGGATATGAGCCAGATTCTCGTCGTCGACGACGAAGTTGGAATACGGGAACTGTTATCGGAAATCCTGCGCGATGAAGGCCATCAGGTAAGACTCGCTCAGAATGCGGGCGAGGCGCGCATGATTCGGGGGCGTTTGCGACCGGACCTGGTTTTGTTGGACATCTGGATGCCGGATACCGACGGCATTACCCTGCTGAAGGAGTGGGCCAGCACCGGACAACTTACCATGCCGGTCGTCATGATGTCGGGTCACGGCACTATCGATACCGCCGTAGAAGCGGCCCGTATCGGCGCATATGCTTTTCTGGAAAAACCGATTCCCCTTCAGAAGCTGTTGAACACCGTCGGCACTGCACTTAAGCAAGGTTCTATTCCGGTCAATGCCACAGCCGTGCCGGTTACTGTAGGCAAATCGAAGGCAGTCGACCAATTGCGCACGCAGCTGGAACGGCTCCGTACATTGAAGTCATCCGCATTGTTCGTCGGTGAACCGGGGGCGGGGATGGAAGAATGTGCGCGGTTGCTGCACCAAAACAACACGCCCTGGGTCGCCCCGGAAGATTTTTTGGCGCTGGATCACTTGGAGACAAACCTCGTGGGTCAGGCGGCCGAGGGGGTACTGTTCCTGCGTGAAATCGGACAGCTCACGCGCCTCCAGCAAAAGAACCTGCTCAACCAAATGCTGAAGCTCGACCGCTACCAGACCCGGCTACTGTCTTCCAGCTCAGTAGACGTTGCCGAGCTTGTGGCGGCCGGTTCATTCGAGCCGAGGCTATACACGTTGTTGGCCGGGGTGGTTCTTCGCGTGCCGAGTTTGCGCGAGCGTGCTGAAGATGTTCCGGAACTCGCCAGCCTGGTCCTGTCGCGCGCGATCGAGGCGCGTGAGGTTCCTGCCCGCAGTTTCAATACCGCCGCATTGAACACGTTGCGTAATTACCATTGGCCCGGCAACCTCCTGCAGCTGGAAAGCGTGGTAAAGACAGTAGGGCAACTTGCGTCGGGGCCGGAGATTGGCGTGGCTGACGTAACGGGTGCACTTGCAAAATCGGATGGGCCCCTTCCAAGCCCGGTGCAGGATTTGCCACTTGACGTGGAACTTCGTCAGGCGCGCGATGCTTTCGAGCGCGTTTATTTCGAATATCACCTGACCCGGGAACGCGGCAACATGAGCCGCATTGCAGAACGGGTCGGGCTGGAACGCACGCACCTATACCGAAAATTGAAGCAACTCGGCATCAAGCTGCCACGTCGTGCCGATGAATGATCTGATCATCCTCGGCTAAACTAGCGTCGCAATTTTTTCCCCCGCGGGATATTTCAGTTCTTCAAAGGAAGATATGGCAACCAGGAACGAACTTGCCAACGCTATCCGTGCGCTAGCAATGGATGCGGTGCAAAAGGCAAATTCCGGCCATCCCGGCATGCCGATGGGCATGGCCGACATCGCCGAAGTGCTATGGAACAGCTATCTGCGCCACAATCCGGCTAACCCTGGTTGGGCAGATCGCGACCGTTTTGTACTGTCCAACGGCCACGGATCAATGTTGCTGTATGCCCTGCTGCACCTGACCGGCTATGCCTTGCCAATGGACCAGATCAGGCGTTTCCGGCAATTACATTCGATGACGCCCGGACATCCTGAGCTAGGGATAACCCCCGGCGTGGAAACGACGACCGGTCCACTCGGACAGGGTCTCGGCAATGCTATCGGCATGGCGCTCGCCGAGCGACTGCTGGCCGCAGAATTCAACCGTCCCGGATTCGCGATCGTAGATCATCGTACTTATGTCTTCCTTGGAGACGGCTGTCTGATGGAAGGGATATCGCACGAGGCATGCTCCCTGGCTGGCACGCTTGGACTGGGCAAATTGATCGCTTTCTATGACGATAATGGAATCTCGATCGATGGCCATGTCGACGGGTGGTTCACGGACGAAACGCCGAAGCGTTTCGAGGCCTACGGCTGGCATGTCGTGCGCAATGTCGATGGCCATAATGCGGCTGCGATTCAGGCCGCCATTGAAGCGGGCAAGAAGATACTCGACAAGCCCACTCTGCTTTGCTGCAAGACAGTGATCGGCAAAGGCGCACCGAACAAGGCGGGTAGTCACGATAGTCACGGCGCTGCGCTCGGAGAAAAAGAAGTTGCGGCGACCCGCGCGAATATCGGCTGGAGTTATCCAGCATTTGAAATTCCGGCAGACATATACGCCGGCTGGGACGCGCGGACAAAAGGTGCTGCCAGTGAAGCCGCCTGGAATGCCGGATTCGATTCGTATGCAAAAACGTTCCCGCACGAGGCGGCGGAATTCAAGCGCCGCATGTCAGGCGAGTTGCCAGAAAGCTGGCGCGAACATGCAGATCGCTTTGTCGCCAACGTTCAAGCGAAAGCTGAAACCATCGCCAGCCGCAAAGCGTCGCAGAATGCGATCGAGGCGCTCGCACCCGCTCTGCCGGAATTAATCGGCGGTTCGGCCGATCTGACCGGCTCAAATCTAACGCTCTGGTCTGGGGCCAAGGCTGTGACGAGAAGTACCGGTGGAAACTACGTTTACTACGGCGTGCGCGAGTTTGGCATGTCCGCAATCATGAACGGCCTGACACTGCACGGCGGATTAATCCCATACGGAGGCACATTTCTCACATTCTCGGACTATTCGCGAAATGCGTTGCGCATGGCGGCGTTGATGAAAGTCCGGACCTTGTTCGTGTTTACCCACGACTCCATCGGCCTCGGGGAAGATGGACCAACTCACCAATCGGTCGAGCACGCGGCAAGCCTGCGGCTGATTCCAAACATGGACGTCTGGCGCCCTTGCGATTCCGTGGAATCCGCGGTGGCCTGGATCGCGGCCATAGAGCGAAAGGATGGCCCGTCCTGTTTACTGTTCTCGCGACAGAATCTGCCTTTTCAGATGCGCGACGCCCGCGCCATCAACCAGATTGCGCGAGGCGGCTACGTGCTGTCCGATTCAGCCAACGCCAAGGCGATCATTATTGCGACCGGATCAGAGGTGGCCCTTGCAGTGGCTGCTCAGAAGCTTCTGGCAACGGATGGCATCGGGGTAAAAGTGGTATCAATGCCGAACACGAACGTGTTCGATCGCCAGGGTGCAAGTTACCGCGAGTCCGTATTGCCAAAGAACCTCAGGCGCGTCGCGGTCGAGGCCGGCGTGACGGACTATTGGCATAAATACGTCGGGCTCGACGGAGAAGTAGTCGGACTGGATCGATTCGGCGAATCAGCGCCAGCTGGTGAATTGTTCAGGTTTTTCGGCATCACGGCGGAAGCTGTGGCCGATGCGGTGAAACGGGTGATTTGAACAGCGCTTCATCGCCCTTGAGCGCCAAAGGTAAAGGACCAGATGGACAAGGCGATGCGGTTGGTTGTTGATATCGGAGGCACTAATGCGCGACTGGCCCTGGTGCCCCCGGATTCCTTACTGCCACAGCAGGAAAAACGCGTGCGCTGCGCCGATTTCGATAGCCTGGAACACGCCGTGCAGCACTATCTTCAGGAGTGCGGCGACCCGGCGGTGCGCGAAGCGGCGCTCGATGTGGCTACCGGGATCACCGGCGATTTTGTGCATTTGACCAACGGTCCGTGGGGATTTTCCATTGATCAGACCCGTCGCGCCCTGCGCCTGGATACCCTGCATGTGGTCAACGATTTTACGGCGCTCGCTCTGGCCATTCCTCTATTGCTTCCGCATGAACTTCAGCAAATCGGTGGCGGCTCCGCGGTTCCCGAAACGGCGATCGCAGTTATTGGACCCGGTACCGGGCTGGGTGTGTCCGGACTGATTCCGGTGGGCGGTCGCTGGATTCCGCTACAGGGAGAAGGTGGTCATACCGCGTTCAGTCCCATTGGCGACGAAGAAATCGGTGTCCTGCGCTGGCTGCAACAGCGATACAACCATGTATCCACAGAACGCGTAGTGAGCGGCATGGGACTGGAAAATTTGTACCAGGCGTTGTGCGCGATGGCCGGCGTTCAGGCGAAACCTCTGAGTCCCGACAAGATTACCGCATCGGCCTTGTCGAATACCGATGTCCAGTGCAAGGCAGCGCTCCAGATGTTCTGTGCCATTCTGGGCACTGCGGCTGCAAACCTTGTTGTAACACTCGGTGCCCGAGCCGGCTGTTATATCGGCGGGGGAATTGTTCCGCGTCTGGGAGCCTATTTTGCACACTCGGCGTTTCGGTCGCGCTTTGAAAGCAAGGGGCGATTTTCAAGCTACGTTGCTGCGGTCCCGACGTACGTTATTCTTGGCGAGACGCCAGCGCTGCGCGGACTTGCCACGCTGTTTTAGAACTCAAATTGAAACCATGGATGGACTGATAACTGGTATTGGGCTGCTGGCTGGTTTGTTGACGACTGCGGCATTCATCCCGCAAGTCTGGAAAATCTACCAAACAAAATCTGGCAAAGACATTTCCGGAAGAATGTTTTGGTTATTCAGCATTGGCATCGCGCTCTGGCTGGTCTACGGGATGCTGCTAAGCTCTATCCCCCTCATTGCTTCCAACGTGGTAACGCTCGTCCTGTCCCTAACCATTCTGGCGCTTAAATACCGGTATTCGCGCGCCACCTGATAACCGGGCGGTCCGGACAACTGACTCGCTGTTTGGTCCGCGCTCAGGATGGCGCGCGCGGGCCTCCATGACATTGTGCTGAACGACGCTGCACTAATGCGATCCAAGGTTCCAGTCAGCAGTCGCCTGCCTCAGCACGGTGCCAGCACTGACCACGGCTGTGACGGTTTAGCCGACTGCAGTAAAATCCCGTTTTGAACGGAGATTCTTAATGACCATTCGGGTTGCAATAAACGGCTATGGCCGTATCGGCCGAAACATCCTGCGAGCACATTACGAGAACGGCAAGAAATACCCTATAGAGATTGTCGCGATCAATGATCTCGGCGATGCAAACATTAACGCCCACCTCACCAAGTACGATACTGCCCATGGCAAATTTCCGGGCACCGTAGCGGTTGACGGGAATAATCTGGTTGTCAATGGCGACCAAATCAAAGTTTGCGCCCAGCGCAGTCCCGCGGATTTGCCGTGGCAAGATTTGCGCGTTGACGTAGTGCTGGAATGCACCGGATTGTTTACCAGTAAGGCAAAGGCCGGTGCTCACCTGACGGCGGGCGCGAAGAAAGTCATCATCTCAGCGCCGGGCGACAAGGACGTTGATGCAACAGTCGTGTATGGAGTCAATCACGGTACGTTGAGGCCTGCCCATACGGTGATCTCCAACGCAAGCTGCACGACCAATTGCCTTGCTCCGCTGGTGAAGGCGTTGAACGACCGGATCGGCGTGGTAAATGGATTGATGACCACGATCCACGCCTATACCAACGATCAGGTGCTGACCGATGTCTACCACACTGATTTGCGCCGCGCGCGTTCAGCAACCATGTCCATGATTCCAACCAAAACCGGAGCCGCCGCGGCGGTCGGCCTGGTGTTGCCGGAACTGAACGGCAAACTGGATGGCTTCGCCATGCGCGTGCCCACCATCAACGTGTCGATCGTTGATCTGACGTTCGTTGCGAAACGGGCGACCAGCGTGGAAGAGGTGAACTCTGCGGTAAAGCAGGCGTCGGAAGCGGAACTGAAGGGCATTCTTGAGTACAACAAGGATCCGCTGGTCTCTGTGGATTTCAACCACAATCCCGCCTCCTCCGTATTCGATTCGACGCTCACCAAAGTCTCGGTGGGAACATTGGTCAAAGTGTGTTCCTGGTACGACAACGAATGGGGATTCAGCAACCGCATGCTCGACACTACGGTGGCGTTCGTAAACGCGAAATAAGAACGTTTTCCCTGGGGTGCAAACCGGTTGCTTCAGCCCCTTTGGGTTACTCCACCAACTGTGTACGGATTGATCTGACATCATGACCATTCTGCGGATGACCGATCTGAATTTGCGCGGCAAGCGCGTATTCATTCGTGCCGACTTGAACGTTCCGCAGGATAAGTCCGGATATATTACTGACGACACGCGCATACGGGCGTCCCTGCCGGCGATCCGGATGGCGCTTGACGCCGGTGCTGCGGTGATGGTGACGTCGCACCTCGGTCGTCCGGTAGAAGGCCAATTCAAGCCCGAAGATTCACTGGCCCCTGTGGCACAACGCCTTTCCCAGCAGCTCGGCGTGCCGGTGCCTCTAAAGGCGAACTGGGTAAACGGGGTGGAAATAGAGCCCGGGCACATCGTGTTGCTGGAAAACTGCCGCTGTAACAAGGGTGAGAAAAAAGACGATGACGGGCTCGCACGAAAAATGGCGGCGCTGTGTGATGTCTACGTCAATGATGCTTTTGGCACAGCTCATCGGGCGGAGGCAACGACACATGGCATAGCCAGATATGCGGCGGTTGCTTGTGCCGGACCGCTCATGGCGGCTGAACTCGATGCACTGGGCAAGGCGCTGCGCCAGCCAAAACGTCCGCTGATAGCGATCGTTGCCGGTTCCAAGGTGTCGACCAAGCTGACCATCCTGGCTGAACTCGCGAAAAAAGTGGACCAACTCATCGTGGGCGGCGGCATAGCCAATACCTTCATGCTTGCGGCCGGTCTGTCGATCGGCAAATCCCTGGCAGAACCGGACCTGGCCGGTGAAGCCCGCAGCATCATGCAGACCATCAAATCCAAAGGCGGGGCCGTGCCGATTCCAGTCGATGTGGTGTGCGCCAAGGAATTCTCGGCCGAAGCGGCGGCCACGATAAAAGACGCCCAACAAGTCGCCGCAGACGATCTGATTCTGGATATCGGCCCCAGGACAGCCGCGCAACTGGCGGCCTTACTGGGTCGGGCCGGCACGATAGTCTGGAATGGCCCGGTTGGTGTTTTTGAATTCGAGCGCTTTGGTGAGGGGACCAGAGTGCTTGCACAAGCGATCGCCGATTCGCCCGCATTTTCCATTGCCGGAGGCGGAGATACCGTCGCCGCGATTGCTAAATACGGAATTGGAGACCGGATTGGCTATATCTCTACCGGCGGTGGCGCGTTTCTCGAATTTCTCGAGGGCAAGAAGCTTCCTGCGGTCGAAATACTCGAGTCCCGCGCTGCTGCACAACCACAGGAAAGGGCATGACACAAAAGAGCACGAAAATCGTAGCGACCCTCGGTCCGGCGTCGAGTGACCGGGACGTACTGATGCGCATGATTGCGCATGGCGTCGATGTGGTTCGCATGAATTTTTCCCATGGCACCAAGGAAGAGCACCTCGCTCGCGCGGAACTGGTGCGCGACGTCGCACGCTCCCTGGAGCGCACAGTGGGGATCATGTGCGATCTGCAGGGGCCCAAGATCCGGATCGGGAAATTCGAAGCCGGCAGAGTCACGCTGAACAAGGGAGAAACCTTTACGCTGGATGCCGACTGCCCGGTGGGCGACCAGCATCAGGTTGGTCTCGACTACAAGGAATTGCCGCATGATGTTGGCGCGGGCGCGGTGCTGCTCCTCGACGACGGGCGTTTGGTGCTGGATGTGCAAAAAGTGCAGGACAGCCGCATTACCACTACGGTTCGCGTTGGCGGCGTATTGTCGAATAACAAAGGCATCAACCGTCAGGGTGGCGGGTTAACGGCGCCAGCGCTAACCGCAAAGGACATGGAAGACATCAAGACCGCTGTCGCCATGCGCGCGGACTTTCTCGCGGTTTCGTTTCCCAAGAG
>DATMZQ010000509.1:0-3619 GCA_035573615.1 Burkholderiales bacterium
AAAAGCGTTCATCCTGATGAGCCCGGACTGGTATTCGATCGTCGTCGTCGCGTCCTGGAAGTATGCTGGACCGGTGACGTCGGCCGCAGTTTCCATCAGACTGTCGCTGATGCGCTGGCAGCGCTGAACCCGTTTTCCGAAGAAGCCGCCGCTTTTGAAGTCAGCTATTACCTCGAAGATGGCAAGGACGAGTTCAGCCTGGTATTCGTAGGTCCGACGCAGGATGCAATTCTGGAGGCACAGCGCGCGCTCATGCTGGAAGACGTGCGCAGTCTGCTGTCGCGCCAGTTCAGCGATCCGGAAATCGCGCAGGTCGTTGCACTGGTCAACCAGCTGTTCGAGCGCAACGTCAAGGCCGGGACATCAAACACGCAAACGTCCACCAGTCCATCGGAACCCATGCCCATGCCGGCGGGACGCAAACACCTGCACTAGCTGACTGCATGTCCGCGTGACGCGCGACAGCCGACAATCCTGTCTTGCTTCGAACTGTACAATGCCGTGAACGCCTGAAACCAATTTCCCAAACTGCGCGCCCGGGGAACAGCCCGGGCGCTTTTTTTGTAAGCAATCATGCCGGATCTGGCGCAACCTTCCCCGCGACTGCCCGCTGTCAAACTCGATGCACGCGGCCGGCGTCGCGTCGACTTGCGCCTGGTGATTACGCTGGCATTACCGCTGTTCGTCAACAGCGGCATCCAGGCGCTGCTGAATCTCACGGACACGTGGTTCATCGGGCGCATTTCGACCGATGCCACGGCAGCGGTCGGCGCTTCGTACTGGTTCGTAATTGTTGCGATCCTGTTTTTCGGCGGTCCCGGACTTGCGGTGCAAACCCTGGCGGCACAGGCATTCGGCGCCGGGGACAATCATTCGGCATCGCGCGCGGCATGGGCTGGCGTGCGCGGCATGCTGTTGGTAGTGCCGGCCTTTGCAATAATCGCTGTGCTTGGACCGACTTTGATGGGTGTGCTGAAGATCGAAGCACAGGTTGCGCAGCTTGCAGCCGATTATTGGTTTCCGCGACTGCTCGGCGGCGCCTTTGCTGTCGGCATCTGGGCCACCACAGGGTTCTTCAACGGCATAGGCCGTACCGGCGTCACGCTTGCACTGATGACTTTCGTTGCCGTGCTGAACGCCGTACTGAATCAGCTGTTCATCTTTGAACTGGGCTGGGGCATCGCCGGAAGCGGGTGGGCCACGACCGCTGCGCTTGGCGTAGGCTTGCTCGTTTCCCTTGCGTTGCTGGTGAGGCGCACAATTGATGCGGAATTTGCTTCGCGCACCACCTGGCGCGACAGTCGCGCCGAGTTGCGCACGCTGTTTCGCGTCGGCTTTCCGATCGGGCTGTTTCCGGCCATCGACGTGGCCGGACTTGCCGCCTTCCAGGCGATGCAAGTTGCAGCCGGACCAGTGGACGGCGCGGCCACACAGATCGTGATGATGCTGACTTCGATTGCATATCTGCCGACCATGGGGTTCGCGCTCGCAGGCACCACACTGGTGGGCCAGTCCATCGGCGCCGGGGACAAGGATTGGGCCACTAAAGTGGGCAACACGACGATCAAATTGGCAGTGGGCTATATGGGTCTGGTCACCATATTCCTTGCTGTCATCGGTCCCTGGCTCATTCCATTGTTCGTGAACGCGGCCGATCCACATGCCAGTAACGTGATCGCGCTTGGGCGCACGCTGTTGTGGTTCGCCGCGGGTTACCAGATTTTCGATGGCCTGAACCTCGGCGCAGGGTTTTGTTTGCGCGGCGCCGGGGACATGCGCGTGCCAACCCTGACGATTGTTTTTCTATCCTGGTTCGGGTTTGTCCCTTTCACGCATATGTTCACTTTTGCGCCTGGACACGGTTGGGTCGAATTTCTGCCGCAGTTTGGCTATGGTGCGATCGGTGGCTGGGCCGTTGCGCTGGTGTATTGCGTTGTGCTTGGCAGCTTCATCTATCTGCGCTGGCGCTCCGGGGCCTGGCGCAAGATCAAGCTGCGCTAAGATAGATACTGAACTACACCATCGCGCAGGTCATAAAGCGCACCTCTATTCGGGAGAAGATTCATGCAAACCATGCTGGCGCGCCTTTGCTGCCTTGCCGCCCTGCTGTGCACGGCGACTCTGTTGCCAGCTGCACCCCTGGCTCAATCCAGTCCCGAAGAAGTGGGCTTGTCCGCGGAGAGACTCGGCCGCCTCGATTCAGCCCTGCAGAAAGCAGTTGACAGCGGCGAGCTACCGGGCGCGGTGGTGTTCATCGCCCGCGATGGACAGCTGGTGTATGCGAAAAGTTTTGGCTGGCTGGATCGGGAAAAGAAAATTCCGATGAACAATGATGCGATCTTCCGCCTTTACTCCATGACGAAACCGGTGGTGAGTGTCGCCGCCATGATGCTGGTCGAGGAAGGAAAGCTGGGATTGCAGGAGCCGGTTTCGAAATACATACCCGAGTTCAAGGAAATGAAGGTCGGCGTGGAGTCGAAGGATGCCGAAGGCAAACCGGCACTGACGCTGGTGGAAGCGAAAAGGCCGATCACGGTGCAGGACCTGCTGCGGCATACCTCGGGCCTGACTTACGGCGTGCTCGGCGCACCGACTGCCGTGAAGAAGCTATATAACGATGCGAATATTTTTTCCCAGAAATGGGTGCTTGCGGATTTCTGCCGGGCGCTGGCGAAGTTGCCGCTTCAATTCCAGCCCGGCACGACTTGGGAATATGGACATTCCACGGATGTGCTCGGCCGCGTCGTGGAAGTGGTTTCGGGGCAAACGCTGGACGCTTTCCTCGCCAAACACATTTTCGAACCGCTGAAGATGCCCGATACCGGGTTTCAGGTGCCTGCCGCAAAGCGAGCCCGGATCGCGCAACCGATGCCGGATGTGTATACCGGGAAAACACCTGAACTGATCGATTTCGGCAAACCGCAAACATTTTTTGCCGGTGGTCACGGACTGGTCTCCACTGCCGGCGACTACCTGCGTTTCGCCCAGATGCTGGCCAATGGTGGCGAACTGGACGGCGTGCGCCTGCTCGGGCCGCGCACGGTTGAATACATGACGTCGAACCACGTCAATCCACAGATCGACAAAGGTCTCACTTACCTGCCCGGGCCCGGTTACGGCTTTGGCCTCGGCTTTGCCACGCGCATCGATCGCGGCCAGTCGGAATGGCCCGGTTCTCCCGGCGATTTTTATTGGGGAGGCTATGCAGGCACTTATTTCTGGGTGGATCCCGCGGAAGAACTGGTCCCGGTATTCATGACGCAGGAACCGGCGCGGCGCCAGTATTACCGCGTCCAGCTGCGCAATCTCGTGTACCAGTCGATCGTGAAGTAAATTGCCGCTCTTGTGACATGCGTCTCCGGTTCCTGCTGCTGCTAACCGTAATCGCATGCTCGGCGTCTTCATTTGCGCACGCCCAGGTCGAAAGCCAACGCGCATTCCTGTTGGTGGCAGTGCCTGGCATGCTCGATCCAAACTTCAGCGAGACAGTCGTGCTGGCCGTGAGGGGCGACGACGGCGGTCCCCTGGGATTGATCTTGAATCGACCCAGTACGGTTGAACTGCGCTCACTGTATCCCGACCGCACCGAACTCGCGGGACGGCGTGACGTGGTGTTTCT
>DATMZQ010000510.1:0-2919 GCA_035573615.1 Burkholderiales bacterium
CGCTGCCGGTGATCGTGTCGTTGCCGGCAAACACCCCCTGCGTCAGGCCCACGGACAGGAAGGAATTGAGGGTCTGATGCATGCCCGAAAAATCCACGATATTGCTGGCTCCGAATTGGAGGTGGACACTGGTCAGGAAACTGTTCAACACCGCCGCCTCGGACGCGATGTCGAACGACCCGTGGATCTGTATCAGCAAGAACGGACCGGGTCCAAACGTGGAAATCTCGACCAAGGTCGGCGCCGAAGGCGGCGGAGGCGTCAGGGAAACGGTAAAGCGCCCGGCCAGGAAATCAACCATGGCCGCTTCAAGTACCTCCGAGCCATAGGAGGGCGCGAAGGTATTAACCGCGAACCCGCTGAACGTAACCGTGGCCATAGTGAATACCGATTCCTGTCTGGACTGAAGTTATTGTCAGGAGTCGGTCAGGGGAGGTGGACCAAGCACAATGACAAATGCAAGCGCGCACACTCTCTCATACTGCGACGCTCCGGTCAAAAACAGCTCAACCGGCGTGGATGGTCGCTACTCGTCGCGTGGCAATCGATATGGAATGAATGTCCGGCCTTCGTGAGCGTTCTGAAAACTTGCGCCCATGCAGCAGCAACGCGATGCGGCCATTCCTAGCACCTGGAGGGATCCATGTAAGCCATTTTCATGGGGTCACCTTCCATGGTTAATGGCAGACAGTGGACCTCGAAGGGGTAAGGAAATTGTTCCAGTCCGATGCCGAAACATTGTGGGTCGACATGCGCTACCACGGCGCAGAACAGGAATACTTCCGCCATCCACCTAATGACGCAAGTCAGAGTACTGGAGTGCTGTCCAGTTTCGTTTTCACTGCGGTTTAGCGGGCGGCTGCTCCTTCGCTGGCGAAGCAACCGCTTCCGCGGCGCGCTGCAGTTTCTGCTTCTTTTGCTGCTCCATCGATGCACGATGTTTGCTGATGGCGAATCCAACCGTACCCCCCATGATCCCGACAATGATCAACGCGACAATCGGCACCCAGCGTGGCAACGGGTCGGGAGAGCCGTCCAGCAGATGAGCCGACGCGCGCAACGGCACAAAAGCAGCGCTGGCAGTCAAGACGAGTGTCAGCCTGCTTATAAATAACGGCAGCATGCCCGACGCTCGGTTTCCCGTTACTGACTGCGATATTTCGATCACTGTTTAACCCCGTTTCCGGAACAAGCCCGTTTACAGATACGTAATTCAATTCACCGGAAAGGAATATCCGTGTTTGCACACGCTCTGCGCTCCCCATTAGCCCTACTGATGTTTAGCATATCGATTGCGGCTTTCGCCGACGAAGATGCCCACTCTTTGACCATCTATAGCACCATGACACCCGGTTCGATATCGCCCGATCAATATCGAAACGGCGGAGGCGGCCACAGTCTACCCGGCTATGCAACCGTGCGTCACGAACGGGACATGGTGTTCAAGGCCGGACGCAATTCGGTGCGCTTCATCGATGTTGCTGGCCTGATTGATCCGACCAGCGTGTCGTTTTCCTCGCTCACGGACCCGATCGGTACGCGTGTCATGGAGCAAAATTTCCAGTTCGATCTCATCAATCCGGAAAAGTTGTTGACGCGCTATATCGACCGCGAAATTGCGGTCGAGCGCATGGTGGGCAACCAGATTGAGACACTGGAAGGAAAACTGCTGTCCACACAAGGCGGCATGGTGATCCGCGAGGGAGACGGGTCGGTCCGCACGCTGCCTTACAACGTTGGTGTAAAACTGCCATCGCTTCCGGGCGGACTCATAACGCGGCCCACCCTGGCGTGGGACGTCATTGCCGGCAAAGCTGGAACCCACAAAGCGCGCGTGGCCTACCAGACTGCCGGAATGACATGGTGGGCGGATTACAACCTGACTTTTGCCGAGGGCAAGGATGCCAACTCTTGCAAGGTGGACATCGGCGCCTGGGTCAGCATCCTGAACCAATCGGGTGGCAGCTATCCGGACGCGAAAATAAAGCTCGTGGCCGGCGACGTGCATCGTGCCGAGTACCTGGCCGCGAACGCGCCGATGATGGCGAAACGGGCCATGGCGGATGCCGCGGAAGAAAAGGCGAACTTCGTTGAGAAATCGTTCTTCGAATATCACTTGTACACGCTTGGGCGCCCAAGCTCGCTGCCGGACAATTCCACCAAGCAGATTGAACTGTTTCCGAAAGTGGCTGGCGTACCATGCGACAAGACGCTGGTGTACTACGGCCAAGCCGGGCAGTGGTATGGCGGTGCGCTCATGACCGACCGCAACTACGGCACCACGAGCAACAAGAAAGTCGATACCTATCTGTCGTTCAGGAATCGCTCTGAGGACGGCATGGGAGTGCCCCTGCCGTCCGGGCGAGTGCGCGTCGCCAAACTCGACACTGCGGACGGCAGTCTCGAATTTATTGGGGAAGATCGCATCGATCACACGCCGAAGAACGAAACAGTGCAACTCAAACTCGGGAGCGCGTTTGACGTCGTCGGCGAGCGTCGTCAGGTCGATTTTAAAATCGACTCCAACCGCAACACCATGACTGAAGAGATTGAAGTCAAGATCCGCAACCGCAAGGACGAAGCGGTTCGTGTGGTCGTGAAGGAGAACCTGTACCGCTGGACCAACTGGAAAATTACCCAGGCCAACCAGACCTACGAAAAGCAGGATTCCCGCACCATCCACTTTCCGGTCAATGTTGCGGCCGATGGCGAAACTGTAGTGCGGTACACCGTGAGATATACCTGGTAGGGCGCACGGCTAACACGCTGCGCTCTTGCGCAAGGCCGGGTGATGTGTAGATCTGCGTCTTACATTACTCGGCCTTGATCCCTGCCTCCTTTACAATCTTCGACCATTTCGTCCTTTGTGCGGCAAGGAACAGAGCAAATTGTTCCGAGGTACTTCCCGCAGTTTCAACC
>DATMZQ010000511.1:0-3526 GCA_035573615.1 Burkholderiales bacterium
CAAAGCGAGCGCGGCCATCGGCGTCATGCCGAAAGAGGAGAACAGGACGGACAGGCCAATCGCGGCAAAGATCAGTCCGATGTTTTCAATCGAGGAGTAGGCAAGCAGCCTTTTCATGTCCACCTGCACGGCGGCGAAGACAATGCCGAACAGTCCCGTAATCAGGCCGATTCCCAACAGCAGCAAGCCCCACCACCAGAGATGCACGTGCAGAAGATCGAACGTAATGCGCAAAAATCCATAAATCGCGGTCTTCAGCATCACGCCGCTCATCAGCGCCGATACCGGCGATGGTGCCGCGGGATGAGCCTCGGGCAACCATACATGCAGGGGCAGCAAGCCCGCCTTCGCACCAAATCCGAACAGCGCGAGCAGGAATGCCATCGAAGCCCAGAACGGCGTATGTTCCTGGACTCGCATGTTCGCGAACGTGTAGTCCCCCGTGTTTGCCTGCAGTACGCCAAAACAAAGCAGGATGCCGATGGCACCGATGTGCGCGATCAGCAGATACAGATATCCAGCGCGCCGGTTCTCCTCGATGCGATGATTCACGATCACGAGGAAGAAAGAAGACAAGGCCATCGTCTCCCACATCACCATGAAGGCATACGCGTCATCGGCGAGCACGACGAGCACCATGCTGGCCAGGAACACGTGATATTGAAGGCCGACCAGGCCCGGCGGCATTTCACCTTCGACCTTGCGTAAATACCCGGCAGCGAAGGCCGACACGCCGGCAGCGGCGCCGCCGATGACCATCAGGAAGAATGCGCTCAGGCCATCGAGGCGGAAATGGAACGGCAGGCCAGGCAGCCCAATCGGCAGCACCGCGGCTTCCGCGGGCGCGAACAGCGCGTGCGCGGCGATCGCGAACAGCGCGACGCCGAACACGCTGCCGGCGGGCAACAGGATTCTCGGGACGAGTTCAACCCGACGCATTGCGCACACGCCGGCCACACCGATGACCAGCCACGCAACAGCGACCGCCAGAACACCGTTCAGGTGAGTGCAATCAAATAAGGCGTTCATCTTTTTCCGCCTTCTGCATCAGGGGGACTGCGGCAAGGGTGGCTGCAAAAAAGTGGGCACGCCGTGAATTTTGACTCGGTAATCAAAGGCAAGGACCGCTAGCGGGCGGTGTCCTTGCTCTTTAGCCAGTCAGGAAGTTTTCGCTCCCCAGCGTTTTCGATGATGTACTGCCGGATCAGCTTGCGTACGACTTGCGAAGAGGTGACATCGTGACTCGCACAAATTTCTTCGAAGATTTTTTTCTTGCGCGGATCGATGAGGATGGTGAGGCGTGCGGTTCTGTTTTCCATGGCAGCTCTCTGATGGGCTGCCAGCAGATTAACATATCAGTCACATATATGTATTGTTTGATTATAACTTGATTAACCGCGGAGAACGCGCGAGAACGGAAAAAGGCGCAACCCACGCGCAGGATTGCCCGCCATGGTGCCGAAATGGCGAGCGCAAAAAACATAAAGCCGGAGCGGCATGAGGGCCGGCCCGGCCTTGCGCCAGACTTATGCAGCTCTTTTACATTGCCCCGAACTGACGCTCGACTCCTTTGGGATCCTTCAGCCATGCGCCGTGAACGTCACGCGACATGGAATCGGGAGTGATGTCGTCCTGCCCGGATTCCACACCGTCGAGCACCGCGCGCGCGACATCGCGTGGCGATGTCTTCGGAAGCTGGATATCCTTCGCCATATCGGTGTCGACGGGGCCCGGAAATACCGCATGGACGCTGATGTTCTTTTTCGCCAGTTCCGCGCGCACGGCTTGCGTCATGGACCATGAGGCAGCCTTGGAAGCCGAATACCCGCCGAGCGCCGGCATGTTTGCCAGGGAAACCACGCTGAGCAGATTGACGATGGCACCGCCGCCAGATTTCTCGAGCTGCGGGGCAAAGGCCCGGATAACGTTGAGTGTGCCGAAATAATTGGTCTGCATATCGCGCGCGACCAGTTCAGGCGATCCGTTGAGGATGCTGCCGAACGCGGCAACGCCCGCGTTGTTCACCAGCAGATCGATGGCGCCCGTCGTGGCGGCCGCCTCCGTGATCTGCTTCTGATCCAGCAGATCCAGTCGCAGCGCCACCACCCGGACGCGATCCAACGCAACGATGGCATCCAGGCCTTTCGGGTCCCGGCCAGCCGCATAAATCTTGCGCGCGCCGCGTTCGAGCAATTCCCTGACAAAAGCCAATCCGATGCCACGATTGGCACCGGTGACCACGGCAACTGCGTCTTTGATTTTCAGTGTCCGCTGCGTGTTCATTCAAATTCCTTTCATTATGGGTTTCAGGTTTGAAACATGCGCGGACTATAGCGAGCGCCCCCGGCCGCCGAAAGACAACATTTGGCACAACACTCATGCGAAAAGCGCATGAACCGATCACTGGCTGCGTTGGTCGGCGCTTGGGGAAACTCCGCGCGCGGTATCATTTGCTCATGGACACCGAGACGCTCGAGACCTTTGTCGAGGTCATGCGGCGAGGCAGCTTCGCGGCCGTCGCGCGCGACCGCGGCACGGATCCATCTTCAATATCCCGGCAAATTGCCGGGCTCGAGCAAGAACTCGGGCTTCGCCTCTTTCAGCGAAACACGCGCCGTTTGGCTCCAACCGAGGCCGGAGCCATTTATTTCGCTCGCATTGAACCGCTGCTGGACAAAGTCGAAGAGGCGCGCGAGCGCGCCGCGGATGTGGCCAGCGAGCCAAAAGGCGTGCTCCGGGTAACTGCATCGGTTTCCTTCGGACAGCGCTGCATCGTTCCGGTGCTGCCCGAGTTCGCCCGCTTGTATCAAACCTTGACAGTCGAACTGGCGCTTACCGATTCGATGCTCGATCTGGTAGCAGAGCGACTCGATGTGGCGATCCGGCTCGGACCGCTGGAGGACGAAAGCCTGGTTGCGCAGCGCCTGTTGGCCGCCCGATATTTTGTTTGCGCCAGCCCGGCTTATCTTGCTCAACATGATGCTATCCGCACACCGCACGATATCCGCAATCACGAGTGCCTGCTTTTTGCATTGCCGAGATTGCGCACGCGCTGGACATATCGCGACAAGAAAGGAGAACTGACAGAGATCCCCGTCCGGGGCCGCATCCTCATTTCAACCGGCCTTGCGTTGCACGAATGCGCGCTCGCAGGAATGGGGCTGGCGCTGCTGCCGCACTGGGTCATCGGCAAGGACCTTCATCATGGCCGGCTAGTGGACGTGTTTCCCGAGTTCGAAGTCACTCCCACGACTTTCAATACTGCTGCCTGGTTCGTTTATCCGTCCACGACCCGTCCGCCGAAGAAAGTGCGTCTTTTTGTTGACTATCTCCAGAAAGAAATACGCGATAACCCGCGTTGGATGCGGTAGGACTACGCATCCTCGATTAGACTTTGGCTCACAAGGACGGAACCAATAAATCATGACTGTTTCCGAATCGAGCAAAGGGGTATGCCTCGTTGTCGGCGCGGGTGACGCGACGGGCGGCGCCATTGCGCGGCGTTTCGCCCGGGAGGGATTTACGG
>DATMZQ010000512.1:0-3447 GCA_035573615.1 Burkholderiales bacterium
TTCGGGGATGTCGAAGAAATGGCATCACAAAGGACCGCACCGAATAGCACAAAAGAAAAGTGTCGAAAAAGTAACGCACGCATTGTCGTACGTTCGACAGCGCGGGAAGGCGCAAAGCGTCACAGAATGCCATATTGAAACGGTGGATTCGTTGCCTGACATATCGGATCGAACAGCATTCCCACTTTAGATAGGTCAAAAAATCTTCGGTATCGGTCGTGTAATATTATTTTTCCGAGTGCGCTTAAGCAGGAGGCCACATGGAAAAGACGAATGGCATTTTCGATAACAGGGCAACAATGCAGCGTGAGGCCTGGATGGATGGTGAAATCATTGGTGTATGGCCTGCAGCGAAATGCGGGACAGGGCTCGACACACTGATGCCGTGGGAACGCGAGGCTTTGGAAGCGCGTTGGGGCGCTTATCCCAACCCACCTCCTCGCGACACCTAGAGAACAAACTCCTCTAATGAACGCATCGTTCCGGTCACTTCACTGCACGATGCCGGTGCGGGCGCGGTTCATTAGACGAGCACAGAAATCTCGACGCTATTGTCCTTGCGCAGCACATTCACACCCACATCATGTTCGTGTCGGTAAAGCGCCAGGTCGATGAAGCCACCATTTGCCTGCAGATTCCGGATCTCCATGCGTTCGATGGATGCCGGCAATATCGGGTGGTGCATGCGAACGTGTGGCGCATCGTAATGCAGTGACAAACCGAGACAGGCCTGAAGCAGATAGAACACGCTGGAACTTGCCCAGGCTTGTGGGGAACAGGCTACCGGATACAGTGTCGGCCCTTCGCTGCGCCGTTTCGGGAAACCACACATAAGCTCGGGAAGGCGCTGCAAATCCATGAACCGGCTGGCGCTGAACAAAGCGCCGAGGATATCGAGCGCTCCCCATTTCATGCCGTAACGCGCCAGTCCCATCGCGACCATGGCGTTATCGTGCGGCCAGACCGATCCGTTGTGATACGACATGGGATTGTAGCGGGCCTCTCCTTCGGCCAGCGTGCGCACGCCCCAACCGGAGAATGATTCCGGTGCGAGAAGAGTGCGTCCAGTCGCTTGCGCGCGTTCGTCGCAGGCAATTCCGCTCCAGAGCACGTGACCGGCGTTGGAAGCACGGATTTCGCATTTCCGTTTGTTGCCGTCCAGCGCCATCGCATATGTGCCGAGCGATTCACACCAGAAGTACCGCTCGAAGTTGTCACGCAGTTCCTCGGCCTGTTGTTTGAGGCGCTGCGCATGCGGCTTATCCCCGAGCGCATCGGCAATCGCGGCCGCTTCGAGACGCGCCGAATAGACGTAGGCTTGCACTTCACACAATGCTATCGGTCCCTCAGCGGATTGGCCGTCACGATGGAACACTGCATTGTCGGAATCTTTCCAACCCTGATTCGCCAGCCCTTTCGCGGTATTTCGCTGGTATTCGATGAATCCGTCTTGGTCGACGTCACCATAGCAGTCGATCCATTCGAGCGCGCGGCGGATGTTGGACCAAAGCGTCGAGATAAACTGGACATCACCTGTGCGCCTTAAGTACTGGCCGGCCAGCGCGACGAACAAAGGTGTCGAATCGACGCTGCCATAGTACCGGCCGAAAGGAATGTCACCGATTGCGGCCAACTCGCCACGCCTGACCTCGTGCAAGATCTTGCCTGGTTCTGCATCCTGATCGGGGAGTACTTCGGTTGCCTGAGCGGCGGCCAGGTACGTCAGTACGCTGCGCGCCATGCCGGGCTGTACCCAGAGCGTATGCATGGCCGTGATCAGGCCGTCACGACCAAACGGTGTGCTATACCACGGCACGCCAGCATATGGATAAGGACCTTCAGGATTATCGAGCGTGAGCATTTCCAGGTCCAAAGCCGAGCGGGTTATCCAGTCATTGAATGACTCATTCGTGGTTGATACGAGGCATCGTCCGAGCACCATTTGACGCAGCGAGCAATCGGCCTTCGCCAACACACTGGTGTGGGCTACCTGATCATGCGACGGCGCGCCAGGTTCGCACGTCACAGTGAAGTCGATTACCTGCAATTCCAGCGGGCCCAGCTCAACCAAAAACTCGGCTTGCGAAGAGGTCAGTTGCTTGGGTGCCGGCTTGAAGCTCAATCCGGTGCGCCGCTCCACCTGGTCCAGGCCGCGATAGGCAAGCACCGCCTTCGTGGCGTCGACTTGGGGCGGCAGATATTCGCCACGGCGGGTGCGTGAAAATCCGCGAGCTTCGAAAATGTCCGCGAAATCGGCGGCAAAATCGAGCGTCAGGTGCAGGCTAACCGGCTGCTCGCCGTAATTGGAGACGACCATGCGTTCATGACAGGCAGCCTCCCAAAGAAGGCGTTCCCGGGAAACGTGTACTGTGCCTTTGAGTACAGTGACCTTGCCTTCGTCAAAGTAGTCGTGCGTGGTGAGATCCACGCTCAGTACGAAGTTGTCCAGCTTCACGCTCGAGTTCAGCAGCAGCGGGCGCTGGCCGTTCAACCGAAGTTCGAAATACGAAAGAAAACGGCTTCCCTGGTGATAAAGGCCTTGCTCGCCGGTGTCCGCAAAACGCACATCGCCGTAGCGGTCGAAGACGCCAAAAGTCTCCCCGTGCTTAAGCACTCGCGTCCTGTCGTCTGGAGGAAGTGCGTTGACGTGGTTTTGACCGTCGTCCAGCCGAGCGGCATCGGTCATGGGCATCCCCGTGAAAAAATCAACGGCCCTTCAGGGCAGTGGTTCCAGAGGCGCGGCCACTGCGACCATCGCACGAGAGGGTAAGGATGCTGTTGCCTGTCCAATCGTTTTCGCATGGTCTGGTGACTGGAGACGATGCAGATGGTCGGTGCGGACACTGCGATAGACCGAGACATAGTCATGGGCCATGCGCGTGGCGCTAAAGCGACGCTCAAAGGTATTGCGGCACCGTGCCCGGCTTATCGTTTCGATGCGTTCTACTGCCTGGATCGCCTCTTCCTCGCTATCCACGACGAAGCCGGTCGAGCCGTGATCCAGAATCTCCATGACCGAGCCGCCTTTGAACGCGATGACCGGCGTTCCGCATGCGAGTGATTCGATCATGACCAGTCCGAATGGTTCGGGCCAATCGATTGGAAACAACGTAGCCAGGGCACCGCCCAGAAAGGCGGACTTTTCATGGTCACCGATTTCACCGATGAGTTCGACGCCCGGCGCTTTCAATAGCGGACGGATTGACTCGTTGAAGTAAGTAACGTCCGCCGGATCCACTTTAGCGGCTATCTTCAGCGGCAAGCCGGTTCGACATGCAATTCGAATGGCGCGATCGACTCTTTTCTCTTTGGATATTCGCCCCAGAAATGCGAGGTAAGTCCCTTTTCGCGGACTGAAAGCCAGCAGGTCCGTGGGCAGGCCGTGGTGTACGGTGGCAACCCAGTGCGCCGAGGGCAGGGATTTGCGCTGTGCCTCGGAAATGGAGA
>DATMZQ010000513.1:0-5405 GCA_035573615.1 Burkholderiales bacterium
GGCTGCGTGAAGGCGTTCTGATGCAAGCTTACTTTGACCACAACGCCACAACGCCGCTGGACGAGGAAGTTCTGGCGCAGATGCTGCCTTTTCTACGGCACGAGTATGGAAATGCCTCGAGCCGACACGACTGGGGCACGCGTGCCCATCGCGCCATAGACCGGGCGAGGCAACAAGTCGCAGCTCTCGTAAACGTGCAGCCGGCTCAGGTGGTGTTCGTTTCCGGGGGTACAGAGGCGAATAACCTGTTCGTTCGCGGAGCGGCGGCGTACTTGAAGCCCAGTCAGGTGGTCGTTAGTGCAATCGAGCATCCGTGTGTGGCGAAGCCCGCTCGCGAACTTGCGCGGGAAGGTTGGCGACTGCGGACACTGGCTACTGATCGCCTGGGTAAAGTCGAGCCCGCCGATGCCGAGCTTGCTCTGCGCGAGCCTACTGGACTGGTTTCTGTGATGCTCGCGAACAATGAAACGGGCGTAATTCAACCGGTTTCTGAAATTGCGGCGATGGCTCGAGACCACAAAGCGTGGATGCATACCGATGCGGTACAAGCCTTGGGCAAGATACCGGTGGATTTCGAGGCATTGGGTGTAGACGCAATGAGTTTGTCGGCACACAAGATTTACGGCCCAAAAGGAATCGGCGCCCTGGTGGTGAGTAATCGCCTGGAATTGAAACCGATCATTCACGGCGGAGGTCACGAAGCCGGGATACGTTCCGGGACGCATAACGTGCCAGGCATCGTAGGGTTTGGCGCTGCCTGCGAACTGGCTTCAAAACGAATGCAAGAGATTGCGAAGCGCACGCGCGATCTAAGGGACCGTACAGAACTGGATTTGATCGCGCTGGGCGCGAGAATATTCGGAAGGGGGGCGGAGCGGATTCCGAATACGGTGTATTTCGCCTTTCCGGAGATTGACGGCGAGACCCTTGTGATCGAACTGGACAAAGCGGGTATCGCGGTGGCAAGTGGTGCGGCGTGTTCGAGTACCAGTACGGAACCGAGCGCGACGCTGCTGGCGATGGGCGTAGCGCCAGAAATAGCGCGTGGCGCGGTACGGGTAAGTTTCGGTGTCCAAAACAGCGGGCGTGAAGTAGAGCAATTCCTGCGAAAGCTGGGTGCCACGGTATCCAGACTCAGGCAATTGACGGCAATTGCTGTCTGATCAAGAGAAGCATCCAAGTTCAGTCAGGAGCACAAATGGCGATAACGGTTACAGAGAATGCGGCAAAACACATTCGCAACTCAGTTGCAAAGAGGGGTGGCATCGGCTTGCGCCTTGGTATCAAGACAGTCGGATGCTCGGGTATGGCATATACCTTCGATTACGCCGATGAAGTCGGCGTCAACGACGAGTTATTCCGCACAGGCGACGTTGCGGTGGTGGTGGACAGGAAGAACCTCGAGTTCGTGGACGGATCGGTACTTGACTACGCGCGCGAAGGTCTGAACGAATTTTTCAAGATTGATAATCCGAAGGCAACGGCGATGTGTGGTTGCGGCGAAAGCTTCACTGTCGCCAAGGTCTGACGCATCAGGAGCAGCAAGTGAGCGCAGTAATCCAGAATCTCGTCAACCAACCGTACAAGCATGGATTCGTTACCGACATCGAGTCGGATGTCGTAGCAAAAGGGCTTAGTGAAGATGTCATTCGGCTTATTTCCGCCAAGAAGGGCGAACCGGAATGGCTGCTGCAGTTCAGGCTAAGCGCATTTCGCCATTGGCTCACGATGACCGAACCCACCTGGCCTAACGTCAGGTATCCAAAGATTGACTTTCAATCCATCAGCTACTATTCGGCGCCAAAGGCCAGGGAAAAGCTTTCGTCGATGGATGAAGTGGATCCCGAGCTGCTGCGGACTTTCGAAAAGCTCGGCGTGCCCATGAACGAGCGGGCCGCTCTGGCCGGCGTTGCAGTGGATGTTATTTTCGACAGCGTGTCGGTCGCCACGACCTTCAGGAAGAAGCTTGCCGAAGCCGGCGTTATTTTTGGCTCATTTTCGGAAGCAGTGAAAGATCATCCGGAGCTCGTGCGCAAGTATTTAGGCAGCGTTGTGCCCACGGGAGATAACTTCTACGCTGCTTTGAATTCGGCCGTATTTACCGACGGGTCGTTCTGTTTTATTCCGAAAGGCGTGCGCTGCCCGATGGAGCTGTCGACTTATTTTCGGATCAACACCCAGGAATCGGGCCAGTTCGAGCGCACGCTGATCGTCGCTGAAGAGGGCGCGCAGGTATCGTATCTGGAAGGCTGTACAGCGCCGAAATTTGATACCAACCAGCTCCACGCCGCGGTGGTCGAATTGGTCGCCCTGGACAACGCGGAAATCAAGTACTCGACGGTACAGAACTGGTACGCCGGAGATTCAGAGGGCAAAGGCGGCATTTATAACTTCGTTACCAAGCGCGGTCTGTGCAAAGGCGTTAATTCCAAGATTTCCTGGACACAGGTCGAAACCGGGTCAGCTATTACCTGGAAATATCCATCCTGTGTCCTGCAAGGGGACAACTCGGTGGGCGAGTTCTATTCCGTCGCGTTGACCAATCACCATCAGCAGGCGGATACCGGGACAAAGATGATCCATATCGGCCGCAATACGCGAAGCAAAATTATTTCCAAAGGTATTTCTGCCGGGGTTTCGAATAATAGTTATCGCGGGTTGGTGAAAATTGGAGCGAAAGCGGAAGGTGCACGCAACTTTTCACAATGCGATTCCATGTTGATCGGCAGCAAGTGCGGCGCGAACACGTTTCCGTATATACAAGTCAATAACAGCACGGCAAAAGTCGAGCATGAGGCGTCGACGTCCAAAATTGGGGAAGACCAGCTGTTCTATTTCGCCAGCCGTGGCATTGGCGCCGAAGATGCGGTCTCGATGATCATTAACGGATTCGTGCAGGATGTATTCGTGCAGCTTCCTATGGAATTTGCGGTTGAAGCCACCAAGCTGCTTGGACTGAAGCTGGAAGGAAGCGTCGGATGATCAGGCCAAATGCGCCCGTCATGCTCGAAGTTCGCGATCTGACCGCGAAGATCGAGGACCGAACCATCCTGAAGGGAATTCATTTCACCGTGCGGGCGGGAGAAGTCCACGCAATCATGGGCCCCAATGGCTCGGGAAAGAGCACATTCGCAAAAGTATTGGCAGGGCATCCGGCTTATGAAGTCATGCGGGGCGAGGTCTTGTTTGAGGGCAAAAATCTGCTGAGCCTAACGCCGGAAGAGCGCGCCCGCGCAGGGGTCTTTCTCGGTTTCCAGTATCCAGTTGAAGTGCCCGGCGTAAGCAATAGTTCTTTCCTGCGACTCGCCTACAACACCATTCAAAGTGCCCGTGCCTTGGAAGAACTCGATCCTCTCGAATTTGACGATTTCGTACGCGAAAAAATGAAATCGCTTGAAATGGATCCCGCTTTTCTCGAGCGCAGTGTCAATGCGGGTTTTTCCGGTGGAGAGAAGAAGCGCAACGAGATTCTGCAAATGTCGCTGTTGGCACCACGGCTTGCGATACTCGATGAAACCGATTCCGGACTCGATATCGATGCTCTGCGGGTTGTGGCAAGCGGAGTCAACAAGCTGCATACGCCCGAAATGGGCCTTGTTTTGGTGACTCATTACCAGCGGCTGCTTAATTACATTGAACCTGATTACGTTCATGTGATGGAAGGCGGCCGCATTATCAAGACGGGCGACAAATCTCTGGCGCTGGAACTGGAAGCTCGCGGCTACGACTGGGTGGCTACCGAATCCAAAGGCAAGGCAGCGGCGTGATGCATGTGCAAAATCAAAATAACGAATACCTGGAAAAGCTTCTGCAGGGTAGCGAAGCAGTTGCGGATGCGGGAGCAAACTGGTTGCGCGTGCTGCGCATGCGAGCAGTGGAGCGTGCCAATGAGATGTCCGTGCCAACCACGCGCGATGAGGAATGGCGCTTTACCGATTTATCGTCACTGTACAAGATTCCATTTCGGCCCGTTTCGAACGCGCCTGTCCTAGCGGAATCCGGACTGACAGACTTCTTTGTTCCTGAAGCGCACACGCGATTGGTTTTTGTGGACGGACATTACGCGGCCAATCTTTCAAGCGTGGCGGTGCAACAAGGCGTAACAGTTGCCAGTCTTGCAAATTTGCCGGCGTCCGCCGAGGCGATGCTTGAAATGCGCCTGGGAAAGCTGGCCTCGATCGATAATGACGTGTTTGCTGCGGTAAACACCGCATTCTTGCGTGACGGCGCTTTGGTACATATTGCGCGTGGCTACACCAGTGATGCGCCGATCCATCTGCTGTTCGTTGCCAGTTCGAAGCAGGCCGCCGCGTACCCCCGCGTGCTGGTGGTAGCGGAACCCGAAACAGAATGCGCAATTGTGGAAGATTTTGTAGGGGTCGGCGACGACGCGGCTTACCTCACTGACTCGGTCAGTGAAATCCATGTCGGCAAGCAGGCCCGCGTGTCACATGTCAAATTGCAGCGCGAAATGCACTCCGCTTTCCATATCGCAAATACATCGGTGAATGTAGCGAGCAGCGGGTTTTACGCTATGTGGACGGTTGCGCTCGGCGCGCGGCTTTCCCGGCATAACCTCTCCATTGTGCAAGCTGGCGAAGGAACCGAATTCACGGTTGACGGCCTGGCATTGATTGGTGGCGGCCAGCTTGCGGACATGCACAGCAGCATTGACCACGCGCATGCGTATGGTCGAAGCCGGCAATTGCACAAGACCGTTGCGGGTGGCGCGGCACATGCCGTATTCAACGGGAAGATTCTGGTACGCGAAGGCGCGCAGCAGACCGATTCGGGGCAACAATCGCGCAATCTCCTGATATCGGACAAGGCGCATGTCGATACCAAACCACAGCTGGAAATCTTTGCCGATGATGTGAAGTGCGCACATGGTGCTACGGTCGGGCAGATAGAAGCGGAGGAGCTGTTCTATCTGAAAAGCCGTGGCCTTTCCGACACGACCGCCCGCAACTTGCTTACCTATGCGTTTGCCGCGCAGATTATCGAACGCATTCCGGTGAAGTCGTTGGCAAACCAGCTGGTGAAAATCGTTCTTGAACAGACACACATGAAAGGCACCGCATGAGTTCGAGCAGCAGTGTACTTCAGGCGGCGCGCCCGATCGCCACGTTCGATGTGGAGCGTATCCGTGCGGAGTTCCCGATATTGAATCTCAAGGTTAACGGTAAGGCGCTGGCGTACCTGGACAACGCCGCAAGTAGCCAGATGCCACAGCCGGTGATCGATCGCTTCGTTCGCTATCAAACAGCGGAACACGCAAATATTCATCGGGGTGTGCACTATTTGTCTGAGACCGCGACTGCGGCTTATGAGGCCGCGCGCGTCAAAATCCAGCGCTTCATCAATGCGCGGGAAGCGCGGGAAGTCGTTTATACGCGCGGCACAAC
>DATMZQ010000514.1:0-5767 GCA_035573615.1 Burkholderiales bacterium
CCTGGCCTCACTTCACCGTATGAGCCCTTGGGGGAACTGCACCCGACGTAGCCGAGTACGCTAGTCCGATCGGACCAGCGATGGACATGGCGCATAAATGTCCGTGGCCTATCCTGATGCGCAGTTCGATTCGCCGCCTAACAGCTAAAAGATCCGACGACAACGTGTCGTGCAGTCCGCATTCTGAAACATGCGCCAGACACCGGTGAAGCGCACCAATCACAGCCAGACAGGTTCGACACACTTCGAGTCGTGATCCTTAAGACGAGGTTTTGATGGGACACCAGGACAAGAATTATTTCGCATCCAATAGCAAATTGCGCGCTTTGTCATGGGCCGCGCTGATGGTAGCGTTGATCGGGACCTCACTTTGCGCAGCCGCCCGCGATACCGAGCCGCGGCCAGCGTTCGCGGGCCAGTCATCTAACGGTCCGCAGGCGCGCGATACCCCGCAGGCCCGCAATAGTTCGCAAGCAGCAAACAATCCCTCGCCCCCGAATGCCTCCGAGCGCCGCAGTGTGGCTGCGACCCGCGAGACGCTGGGAGCGGGTGACAGCATACGCATTACCGTATTTCAGAATCCGGATCTCACGACGGAAGCCCGATTGTCCCAGGCTGGTGCAATCGTGTTCCCGCTCATCGGCGAAGTTGCATTGAGCGGATTGACGACTGCGGAAGCAGGAAGCCGGATCGCCGACCAACTGAAGCGCGGTAGCTTTATCGTCAACCCGCAGGTTGCCGTTTCAATCCTGCAGGTACGCAGCCGCCAGGTACACGTGCTGGGCCAGTTGTCGCGTCCCGGCAACTACATTCTTGAAGATACGGCCTCGCGGCTGACAGACGTACTCACGCTTGCGGGAGGCATTAGCGCAACCGGCGCCGATACGGTGACGGTCTTAACCAACCGCAACGGCAAAATTGAAAGGGTCCAGATCGATGTGCCGGCCATATTCCACGGCGGGGACCCCTCACAGAATATCCAGATCGAAAACGGCGACACCATCTATGTGGAGCGCGCCCCGGTGTTCTATATCTATGGCGAAGTACAGCGTGCTGGTGCCTACCGCCTTGAGCCGAACATGATCGTAATGCAGGCTCTGTCGCTTGGAAGCGGGCTGACGCCTCGCGCAAGCGAGCGCGGGATTGGCATCCACCGGCGCATGGCCAATGGCAAGTTCGTGAAGCTTGACGCCAAGCTCACCGATCCGATTCTGGCGGACGATATCGTGTTCGTAAAAGAGAGCCTGTTCTAGACCTTTGAACCGCTGTACATGAACAACAACCCATCGCGATTGCAACCGTGAACCTACAACAATTTCTGCTCGCAATGCGAGCGCGTTTCGGCATATTCCTGCTGGTCCTGATAGCCACCGTGGTGGCGGCCGCGGTGGTAAGCCGCGCCATGCCGAAAACCTACAAGGCAACTGCATCGCTACTCGTTGCCGCAAAGGACGAGCAATCCTTAAGCAATGTCTTGCAGCCTCTCATGCTCCCGCAGGAGAGGCTGAGCTACCTGCAAACCCAGAAGGACATCATCGGCAGCAAGAAGGTAGCGCGCAAGGTAGTGCAAGACCTGAAACTTGCGGAAAAGGCGTCCGCAGTAGCGACGCTGGGCGATGATGAGACTAGCCGCTCATCGCAGGAAGACCGCCTGGTAGAAGGCCTGCTGAAGAATCTAAAGATCGAAACCTCGCAGAGCAATGTAATGGAATTGAGCTTTTCGTCTCCTGATCCGCGTTATTCGATGCAGGTCGCAAACGGCTTCGCCAAGGCCTATATCGACACCATGCTTGAATTTCGCGTGGAGCCGGCGCGCGAGGCGGCCGCGTGGTTTGACGAACAATTGAAAGGCCTGCGCGCTAATCTCGAGGATGCGCAAGTGAAGCTGACCGATAATCATCAGCGTCAGCAAATCGTCTCTGCAGACGAGCGGCTGGACGTCGAGAATAGCCGGCTGAACGCCTTGTCCGATGAAGTCGTGAGGGCGCAGGAGCAAACGATGCAGTGGAACAGCCGGGAGCAGCAAGCACACCGGTTTCTTGAAGAGGGCGCGCCTGCAGACAGACTACCGGAGGTACTCGAAAACCCATTCATACAGCGCCTGAAGGCGGATTTTCTGCACGGTGAGACCAGGCTGCAGGAAATGTCTACACAAATCGGCAAAAATCATCCGCAGTATCAGCGCCAGGCCTCGGAGAATCAGAGTTTGCATGAAAAACTGGATGCCGAGATGAGGAAAGTCGTGGCTGGCATTGAAACATCGGCACGCCAGGCTCGTCGGCGCGAGGCTGCACTGACGCAATCCCTGGCGGAGCAGCGTGCGCGAATGCTGAGTCTTAAAGAAAGCAGAAACGAATTCACGGTGCTCAGGCGCAATGTGGAATCCGCCGAGCGGGCCTACGACACAGCCATGCAGCGGTCGGTTGTCAGCCAGGTGGAAAGCCGTGCGAATCAGACCAATGTCACGGTGCTCAATGCCGCTGGCTTGCCGAGCAAGCCAGCCAGCCCACGCGTCTCGCTCAATATTGCCATTGCCCTGGCTGTCGGGCTGATGCTGGGCATAGGCATGGTGCTACTGTTGGAACTCTCCGATCGCCGCGTACGATGTCTTAAAGATCTCGATAAGGAATGGAACGCGCCTCTGCTCGGCGAGCTCAAGCCGTGGAGGCCCTCAAGTCGACTGCTGGGTCAGTCGAGAAGCCACCATAGCGCGTTGCCAAACCCTGGCTGAGGATTGTCAATGAACACACAAGATAACGTACTGCCGATAGAAGGCTCCGGGCGTGTAATCAACCAGCAAGACGGACGGCTTGGCAATATTCTGGTCGAACTCGGAAAAATAGATCGGGGCGACATAGATCCGATACTGGAAGTACAGCGCGTGCGCGGGTTGCGGTTTGGCGAAGCCGCGCTATCGCTTCGCCTCATTGGCAGGGATGACCTGCGAACCGCAGTCGCCAAGCAATATGGGTTGCCTCACTTGCTGCCTGGCGGGGAAGAGATCAACAGCGAACTCGTTGGCGCCTATGAACCGTTTCACCCGCGCGCGGAGGAGATGCGCGCACTGCGTACTCAACTCCTCATTCGCTGGTCTAACGCGCAGGTCCGGCACAGGATGCTTGCCGTAGTCAGCCCGGGATCTGGCGAAGGCCGCAGCTACGTTGCAGCCAATCTCGCCGTGGCATTTGCCCAACTCGGCGAACGCACGGTTTTGCTCGACGCTGATTTGCGCGCACCGCGGCAGCATCGTATCTTCAACGTGTCCGATCGCGTCGGTTTGTCCGCAGTGCTGTCAGGCCGCGCAGACCGAAGCGCCGTAGTGGCGCTTCCGCAATTCGGCACGCTTTCCCTGTTGCCCGCCGGCGCGTGCCCGCCTAACCCACAGGAATTGCTGTTGCGGCCTGCATTGGCCGCGTTGTTGGGTGAACTGCGCAACGAATTCGACGTCATTCTTTTCGATACACCGCCGGCCAGTTTGTATGCAGATGCACAGAGCGTTGCATTCCGGGCGGGCAGTGCAATCGTTCTGGTGCGCAAGGACCATACCGGGGTAAGCGATACCGCGAACACGATCCGGGCGCTCAACGATACCGGCACGCGCATCGTTGGCACCGTCTTCAACGCCATCTGACTGACCTGGAGAATGGCACTACCCCTGCAACGCCAACCTCCCGGATGGATGGCCAGGTGGCGCACCGGCGCGTCGTCCGCCGCTGATAGCGTGCCGCATGCCGGCAAAACGGCCCCTTCCGTCCTGCGTAAAGTGAGCGTCCTAACGGCGCTTGCGCTACTTGGCGTGCTGTCGGGAGGTGTAGTTGCCATTGCGGGACTGAACGCGCTGTATTTATGCGTTTCACTCATCGGCTGCGCATTCATCCTGCGTGATTTCCGCATCGGCGTGGCGTTACTCATCATATTGATGCCTATATCGCGGAGCTGGATGTTTCCGCACGCGATGCTTGGCGTTACCGGCCTGAATCCGTTCAATCTGCTGCTGATTGGCACATTGGGCTCTCTTTTGCTGCAAGGGCTTTCCGAAAAAAACCGGGGGCGCCTGGTGCCGCGCCCGCTGCTATGGCTGTATGTTGTGCCCATTATGGCGGCGGGTGTGCTGGGGGCCCCCCATGTGCATCAAATTCCGTCTTTGCTGCTCGATCACAACGTCATCGAATTTGACACCGTGGGCGGCTACTTTCGCGATCTCATATTCAAGCCGCTCATGATGGTGGTATTCGCCATGCTGGTGGGTGCAGCGATGGCGAAATCCAAAAAAACAGAACAGTTCCTTTATCCCGCTGTCGTTGCGATGTGGGTGATGAGCGTGATGGTCATAGTATTCGTATCGTTATCGGGCACATCGCTTCAGGAAATGGCCAAAAGCGAGTCGCGTGAAGTTTTGTCGGGTCTGGGCATGCACGCAAACGCGCTTGGGCGCCTCTATGTTTCTGCTTATGCTCTGCTGCTCTTCACTTGGGTGGAATCAAAAAGTGCTGGTTTCAGATTTACCTTGCTGATTTCAATGGCCATGGTTGTCGTCGCGCTCATCCTCACTTTTTCACGGGGCGCCTTCCTTAGTTTCATTCTCGTGAACGGTCTATTTCTGGTATGGCGCAGGAAAGCGAAGACCTGGCTTTTATTCGGTGTCCTGGCCGTCAGCGCGTTGCTTGCGATGCCCGGCGCCGTTTACGATCGTGCGCTGATGGGTTTCGGCGGCGGTGGGTCAGCGGAGGATATCTCCGCCGGACGCATCGAATATCTTTGGCTGCCGCTGCTGCCGGAATTGGCTCGCAGTCCGGTTTACGGCCATGGTCTCGGGGCGATACTCTGGTCAGAGCCCATGCGAACTGGAGCCGGCATCACGTTTATTCCCGTCGACCACCCTCACAATGGGTACCTGCAGGCTGTTCTCGACATGGGGATAATTGGCCTGGTCCTGCTGTGCGCTTTTTTCGCGCATGTCTGGAAGGGATTTCGCCGGCTGAGCCGGGATGCGAGCCTCAGCCCGACTATGCGTGGGTTCTATCTGGGATCCGCAGCCGGTCTGGCGAGCCTGCTGTTGTCGTACGCGACCGATAGCAGCCTGACACCGGGTCCCGAACAATCTTTCCTATGGCTTGCGGTTGGAATGATGTATGGCGAGGCATCCAGACGCCTTTTGAAACCCGCCGGCAATCCGTCCTGATCCGTCCGGACCAGACTCGCAAGCTGCGGCACGACTTGCATTCGTGTCAAGTTTGCAGCGTTTCCTTTCCGCATCGTGGAGCACACACATGGAACAACGATTCACAGTGCTGGATAGCTGGCGAGGAATCGCGGCATGCCTGGTCGCACTTTTCCATCTCGACGCTTACAGCCACCTGTATGACGTGCCATTCTTGCGCAACGCCTGGCTTTTCGTTGATTTCTTCTTTGTGTTGAGCGGCTTCATCATCGCCGCCAACTATGAAAAACGACTGCTAGAAGGCTACGGCACGGGGCGTTTTCTGCTACTGCGTCTCGGCAGGTTATATCCGCTGCATTTCACGATGCTGATGCTGTTTATCCTGTTTGAGCTTCTGAAAGGCCTTGGGCGGACTGTCGTGTCGGGCAGTGCATTGGCCGATTCGATTGCGCCATTCGGCACCGAAATGGAAGGGCCGTCCACAATTTTTGCCAATCTGTTTCTGGTCCACAGCCTTCATCTTTTTAGATTCCTGACATGGAACCATCCCAGCTGGAGCATCAGCACGGAGCTCTACACTTACGTCGTCTTTGCAGTGTGCCTACT
>DATMZQ010000515.1:0-4778 GCA_035573615.1 Burkholderiales bacterium
ACGGACAATGGATTGGACATTCGCTTTATCGGCAAACCTTAGAAGGGACGCGCGCTACTCGAATAGTTTACAGTACTGCTGCGTGATGGACACTCACGGCGACAAGGGCATTCCAGGAACCGATGTGACTATGGCAACCGCGTTTATCAAGCATCCGGATTGCAGCTTGCATGACATGGGGGCCGGTCACCCGGAATCGCCGGACCGGCTCGCGGCGATTGAAGATCATCTGATCTCCACCGGTCTGATGGAGCACCTGGTGTGTACTGTGGCGCCCGAAGTAACGAGGGAACAACTATTGCGGGTACACGACCAGAATTACGTCGAATCAATTGAAGCGGTCGCTCCTCAGAAGGGCTTTGTTCACCTTGACCCTGATACCGCCATGAATCCATACAGTCTATCCGCGGCAAAATATGCAGCGGGTGCGGTGGTCAAGGCCACGGATATGGTCATTTCGGGTGAAGTCGAAAACGGCTTTTGCAACGTGCGGCCGCCAGGCCACCATGCCTGCCGCCGCAAGGCCATGGGGTTCTGCCTGTTCAACAACATTGCGGTTGGGGTCGCGCACGCAATCGCCGTGCACGGACTCGACCGCGTCGCGATCGTTGATTTCGATGTGCATCATGGTAACGGCACCGAAGACATCTTCGTGGGAGACCAGCGTGTAATCATGGTTTCAACTTTTCAACATCCTTTCTATCCATACAGCGGCGCCGAGGGTCGATCTAAACAGATGGTCAATATTCCGCTTGCCGCCTACAGCGGAAGCGCACAATTTAGGGGTGCAGTAGAACGGGAATGGATACCCGCCTTACATGACTTCGCGCCTCAGATGATATTTGTTTCCGCTGGATTCGATGCTCATCGAGATGACGACATGGCATCGTTAGCGTTGTCGGAGAGCGACTATGCGTGGGTAACACGTCAAATCGTCGATGTGGCGCAGCGCTATGCCGATCGTCGTATTGTCTCGACGCTAGAGGGCGGATATAACCTGGAGGCGCTCGCGAGAAGCGTGGCGGCTCATGTCCGCGGCCTATGCGAAATATGATAGGGCAGGCGCGAAGCACGGAGGCGTTGGACCAGCGAAGTGAATGATGTTCGAGCCCGCTGTTGACTGCGGCTCTTAAGCGCCCATCGGTGGAATTACCAGCGCGGCCGCGACATTACGTCCTTCCTGCGCGAGAATGTTGTAGGTGCGGCAGGCTGCATGGGTATCCATAACCTCCGTCCCGATCCCCGCAGTAAGCAGAACCGTCAGAAGTTTCGAATCCGGAAAATGTAAAGAATCACCCGTCCCCAGCAGCACGAGTTCCGGCCTCAACTGAGCGAGTTCACCAACGGTGCCCTCGCTTAGGTTTTCAACGCTGGTCACGTTCCAGTCGCTGATGACTCTGTCCGGCAGCACCACCAGGCTGGATTCGTAGCGTTTGCCGTTCACGGCAACATAGCCTTGGCCATAAGCGGTAACAGTGTTGCGTCTCGCATTCTGAGAAAGGTGTAGTTTCAATTTAACAGTCTTTGCTGTAGCGCCTGGTATCCGGTAGGATTTGGGCTTCTAATTTATGAACAGTCGGTTACGGTTCAGAGCCGACGCGAGTCTCAATAAATATGGCCGAGTTTTCCCGCATCAAGCGTCTACCTCCCTATGTGTTCAACATTACCGCGGAATTGAAGGCTGCAGCACGGCGGCGGGGTGAAGACATTATAGACATGAGCATGGGAAATCCAGATGGTGTGACGCCGAAGCATATCGTCGACAAACTCGTGGAAGCTGCCCAGCGCAACGATACGCACGGATATTCCATGTCCAAAGGCATCCCGCGCTTGCGGCGGGCAATCTGTAACTGGTATCAGACTCGCTTCGGAGTCGCACTGGATCCGGAAAGCGAAGCGATTGTGACCATCGGATCCAAAGAAGGGCTTGCGCACCTGATGCTCGCCACACTCGATCGTGGCGACACCGTGCTGGTACCCAACCCAAGCTATCCCATTCACATTTATGGTGCCGTTATTGCGGGCGCAGACATACGTTCGGTACGCATGACGCCAGGAATTGATTTCATCGAGGAATTGCAGCGGGCCATTCGTGAATCGATTCCGAAACCGAAGATGATGATTCTTGGCTTTCCGAGCAACCCGACAGCACAGTGCGTGGAAGTTGATTTCTTCGAACGAGTCGTGGCCCTGGCCAAAGAGCATGGAATTCTCGTGGTACATGATCTGGCCTATGCCGATATTTGCTTCGACGGTTGGAAGGCACCGTCCATCATGCAAGTCCCGGGAGCGCGCGAAGTCGCCGTGGAATTTTTTACCATGAGCAAAAGTTACAACATGGCAGGCTGGCGCATCGGTTTCATGGTAGGCAACAAGGAACTTGTTTCGGCGCTTGCTCGCATCAAGAGCTATCACGACTACGGCAGCTTCACACCCATCCAGGTTGCGTCGATTGCGGCACTTGAAGGACCTCAAGATTGTGTTCTGGAAATTTGCGCCAAATACCAGAAGCGGCGTGACGTACTGGTCCGGGGTCTGCACGAGGCGGGTTGGATGGTGCAAATCCCAAAAGCATCAATGTACATCTGGGCGGAAATCCCGGATGCTTACAAGAAAATGGGCTCGCTTGAGTTCGCCAAGAAAATATTATTGGAAGCCAAGGTAGCCGTATCTCCTGGAATTGGTTTTGGTGAATATGGCGATTCTTATGTGCGATTCGCCCTGATCGAAAATGAATCGCGCACGCGGCAGGCAATACGGGGCATAAAGGAAATGTTCCGGCAAGATGGCCTTTTGCGTACAGCGCCCCAACTCCGGGCAGCTGGCTGATCGATTTAGTTGCATACTCCCTGCATCGGGCGCACAGCGCCCGATTTTTATTCAGAGGTTTCCATGCTAAAAAGGGCGTTCCGCATCGTGCAGGTTACGGGCAGTGGCCGGGAAATCATCGAAGAAAGCTGGCTGACAAAGGCGGAGCAGGTGCACAGGCAGTTGCGTCCGCAATTGCCGACTGACTATTTGCAAAAAATGAAGCTGGTTTTTGCCGGTGGCGGCGAAATGTGCGTGGCGGTCCTGGATCAACGGGTCATTGGTGTTGCGGTGTATCGCGAGTTTGAAAATACTCATGTTGGACGGCGTTTCTACATAGATGATCTCGTGACCGATGAATCAGAACGTTCCAGCGGCGCCGGCGGACAATTGATCGAATACCTTCAAAAGGTTGCTCGCGACCGTGGCTGTCCATCCTTGGAACTGGAGTCAGGCACGCATCGCGCTCGTGCGCATCGTTTCTATTTCCGAGAGGGATTCTTTATCTCGTCATTCTCGTTTAGAAAAGAATTCCAATGAAACCGATGAATGTTGGCCTGCTGGGTATCGGCACCGTAGGCGGCGGAACCTTCGCTGTCCTGCGCCGTAACGGCGAGGAGATCAGTCGTCGCGCCGGCCGCGCCATCGTAATCAAGGCTGTGGCCGACAAGGATATTTCGAAAGCACGCCAAATCGTCGACGGCAGCGCTGAAGTCATTAACGATGCGTTTGCCCTGGTGAGTAGATCGGACATCGATATCATTGTTGAGTTGATCGGCGGTACCAGATCTGCAAAAGATCTGATCCTCGCAGCCATTGAAAACGGCAAGCATGTCGTTACTGCGAACAAGGCGCTACTGGCGCTTCACGGCAATGAGATTTTTCTGGCCGCGCAGAAGAAAGGCGTAATGGTGGCCTTCGAGGCAGCGGTCGCTGGCGGGGTGCCGATAATCAAGGCACTGCGCGAAGGGTTGACGGCCAATCGGATCGAATGGATTGCCGGCATCATAAACGGCACGTCGAACTTCATTCTTTCAGAAATGCGGGAGAAGGGTTCAAATTTCAGCGAAGTGCTGGCACATGCGCAAAAACTGGGTTATGCGGAATCAGACCCAACCTTCGACGTCGAAGGCATCGACGCCGCGCACAAACTGACCATCATGGCTGCGATCGCTTTTGGCATTCCGATGCAGTTTGACAAGGTGTATACGGAGGGAATTTCCCGACTCACACGACAGGACATCCGCTACGCGGAAGAACTTGGCTATCGCATTAAGCTGTTGGGCATAACCCGGCGCACTGGCAAGGGAATCGAATTGCGTGTGCACCCGACGCTGATTCCATCCAAAAGATTGATTGCCAATGTGGAGGGCGTCATGAATGCGATCCTCGTCAAGGGTGATGCAGTCGGTGCTACGCTTTACTATGGAGCCGGCGCAGGCGCTGAGCCGACTGCCTCAGCCGTTGTCGCTGATCTGGTGGACGTCACCAGAATGCACACCGCGGATCCCGAACAACGGGTGCCACATCTCGCATTTCAGCCTGATCGCATCTCCGATATCGCAATTCTTGCAATGGAAGAGGTGGAGACCTCGTATTACCTGCGCTTGCGCGTTATAGATCGTCCCGGTGTATTGGCCGACATAACGCGCATTTTGGCGGATCAATGGATTTCGATCGATGCCATGGTGCAGAAGGAACCCGGTGAAGGCGAGGAGCAGGTCGATATCATCATGCTTACTCACCTGACCGTCGAAAAAAACATCAATGGTGCTATCGAACGCATCGAATCGCTGCCAGCGGTATCTGGCAAAGTGACGCGAATCCGCCTCGAAGAACTTGGACGTAACTAAAACATGCTGAATCATTACAATGGCCTTATCGATCGCTATCGGGAGCGTCTTCCCGTTAGCGCGACCACTCCGATTGTCAGTTTGAATGAAGGCAATACGCCGCTCATTGAACTGCTT
>DATMZQ010000516.1:0-4285 GCA_035573615.1 Burkholderiales bacterium
GTCGCTGAACCTCCCGGTGGCGCTCATCGGGATCCGACGACCATCATGCAGACTTTGCGCAAATCGCTCATGGACGCGCTTTCCGAAGCTCAGGAAAGGCCGATCGATGCACTGCTGGAAACGCGCTTCGAGCGCCTGATGGCGCATGGAAAGTTCAGGGAAGCGGCGGTGCGCTGAAACGTCGCGCTCGCTTATCATTCTTGCCGATAGCCCGCACAAGCGCGGTTATCGTACTTTGAGTCCCAATAATCATGAATGAGGAACTTGCGGCAATCGTCGACGGTGTGTTGGACGCGCACGCCGTAAGCGGAACGCATGTCGCCATCGCGCTCAGTGGCGGCATGGATTCCGTGGTCCTGCTCGATCTGCTGCATCAATGTGGGGCCACGAGACAGTTGTCGCTTTCTGCCATTCACGTGAATCATCAGATCAGTCCGCACGCCGCCAAGTGGGAAGCGTTTTGCCGATCACTCTGCCAGCAGCGTGAAATCCCGATCACGGTACAGCGTGTACGCGTCGTTGCGGGGGGCATGGGTTTCGAAGCGGCAGCGCGTCAGTTGCGCTACCAGGCCTTTGCTTCAATCGACGCCGATTTCGTCGCGCTTGCGCACCACCTTGACGACCAAGTGGAGACTTTTCTGCTGCAACTGTTACGCGGCGCTGGTCCCAAAGGTCTGGCCGGCATGCCGGTTGTCAGGCCCCAGCAATCCGGTCAGAAAGACAACACCGCGCCACCGCTGATTCTTCGCCCGCTGCTTGAAGTGCGACGGAACCAGATCAACGTCTATGCCAAAGCGAGGCAGCTGGTCTGGGTGGACGACGACAGCAATGGCGACTCGCGCTTCGACCGCAATTACTTGCGCAACGAGGTCCTCGGAAAGCTGACTGGTCGTTTCCCGGGTTATCGCGAAACGCTGGCACGCGCTGCGCGCAACCTTGCGGACCACGCCGTCCTCGCAGAAGAATTGGCGCGTATCGATGCACAATCACTGGATCGCGGCACGGTCTCTGCAGAGCGGTTGCGGCAGTTGTCCGATGTACGCGCGCTAAACTTGTTGCGTCAGCTCTTCGCCGACCGGGGGATGCAGATGCCTCCACGCATCCGGCTCGAAGAAGCCTTGCGCCAGTGTCGCGGTGCCAGCAGAGACGCGGAGATCCAGGTGAACTTCGGGGATGCTCGCCTGCGTTGTTATCGCGACCGTGTCGAATTGGTGGCGTTTGCCGCCGATATGCCCGCCGACTGGCAATCGCGCTGGGACGGTCAGCATGAGTTGATGTTGCCCGATGGCTTGGGCCGGTTGCGTTCTCGCACGGTCGTCGGCGAAGGCATTGCAAGGCGGCACTTTGACATCCGTGCGGCGACCGTCCGTGGCCGAAGCGGCGGCGAGCGCATGCAGCCAGGCCAAAACCGGCCGACGCGAGCGCTGAAGAATTTATTACAGGAGCATGCCGTCCCTCCCTGGGAGCGCAGCCGGATGCCATTGGTTTTTTTTGGCGAGCAGCTTGCGTGGGTACCGGGCATTGGCGTGGCCGCGGAGTTCCGTGCCGGCGCCACGGAAGATGGCATCGCGCCGGAATGGGACCCCGGCTGCTAGAATCGCCCAGGAAAAAAACGTCAACTGTCCCGCCCATGAGAACAATGAAAATAATCTTCTTTTTACTATCGCTGCTGACTGGCTTCGGCAGCGCAAATGCTGTCGAACCGGTCATCATCAAATTCAGCCATGTGGTCGCAAACGACACCCCGAAGGGAAAGGCGGCCGAGAAATTCAAGCAATTGGCCGAGCAATATACCAACGGACGCGTCAAGGTTGAGATCTATCCGAACAGTCAGCTGTACAAGGACCGCGAGGAAATGGAAGCACTGCAGCGCGGCGCAGTGCAGCTATTGGCGCCGTCCGTCTCAAAATTCGGGCCGCTGGGTGTGCGCGAATTTGAACTGTTCGATCTGCCGTATTTAATCCCGGATGCGGCAACCGTCGATCGGGTCACCGACGGTGAAATCGGCAAGAAGCTGTTCGCCAGGATCGAACCCAAAGGGCTCAAGGGCCTGGCGTACTGGGATAACGGTTTCAAACAATTTTCCGCAAACCGCCCGCTGCGCAAGCCGGAGGATTTCCGCGGATTAAAAATGCGCATTCAGTCTTCCAAAGTGCTGGAGGAGATGATGCGCGAGCTCGGAGCGTTGCCACAGGTCATGGCTTTCTCGGAGGTCTACTCAGCGCTGCAGCAAAAGGTAGTCGATGGAACGGAAAATCCGGTTTCCAATCTTTACACCCAGAAAATGTACGAGGTGCAATCCAACCTGACGATTTCCAATCACGGTTGCCTGGTCTACGCGGTGATTACCAACCGGAAATTCTGGGAAGGTTTACCTGCCGACATCCGCGGGCAGCTGGAAAAGGCAATGTCTGAGGCGACGCGCTATGAGCGCGACATCGCCAAACAGGAGAACGACAACGCGCTCGCAGCCGTCAAGGCCTCCGGCAAAACGCAGGTCTATGTATTGTCAGAAGCAGAGCGCAAGACATTGCGGGAGGCGTTGCTGCCGGTACAGACAAAGTTTGAATCTGTCGTCGGCAAGGACAACCTCGAAGCGATACGTCGCATTGCCGTCGAGAGCAATTCGAAAAAATAATAAGCCGTGATCCGGACACTGAATCGCATTCTCGATCATATCGAGGAATGGCTGATTGCCGGATTCATGGCCGCCGCGACACTGATCATCTTCGCCGCAGTATTGCACCGGCAATCCGCGGCTCTGCCCTCGGTATGGCGATATGCCTCGGCGCTGCATTTCTCCTGGGCCCAGGAGTTGTGCATTTACCTCTTCATCTGGATGGCAAAATTTGGAGCGGCTTATGGGGTGCGTACCGGTATCCATATCGGCGTCGATGTGCTGGTCAACGCGTTGCGGCCTGCCTCGCGCAGGGTGCTGATAGCCATAGGGCTGTTGCTTGGCGCTTTCTTTACCGCCGCTATCGCCTTCATGGGTGCTCGCTGGGTCTTGTTCGTCCACGGCACCGGTCAGATTTCGCCCGATCTTGAATGGCCGATGTGGGTGATTTACCTCTGCATCCCGCTCGGTTCATCGCTCATGTGTTATCGCTTCCTGCAGGTGCTTACCCGCTTCCTGCGCTCCGGTGATCTACCCTCGCGGACGCTGGACGAGGCAGCATGAACGTCACCTTGATACTCGTCATCCTTTTTGTATTGCTGTTGACCGGCACGCCGATTTCGATAGCGCTCGGAATGACAGTCCTGACATTTCTGGCGCTGTTCTCATCGTTCTCGATGGACACGGTCGACATCGTTTCGCAGCGACTATTCACGGGGCTGGAGAGCTTCGCGATCATGGCGGTGCCGTTTTTTGTGCTGTCGGGCAGCTTTCTCACCGAGGGTGGCATCGCGCGGCGAATCATCCGCTTCGCCCTGGCGCTCGTCGGGTGGATGCATGGAGGGCTTGCCATTGCGGCCATCCTGGCCTGCACATTCTTTGCGACCATCTCGGGCTCCAGTCCGGCCACCGTCGTGGCGATTGGCTCCATCATGTTGCCGGCAATGGTCAAACACGGATATCCGAAACGGTTTTCGGTAGGCGTGATCACCACCTCGGGTTCGCTTGGCATCCTCATTCCGCCATCGATCGTGATGATCATCTACGCGGTCAGTACTTCGGAGTCTGCCGGAAAACTTTTCATCGCCGGCATAGTGCCCGGCATTCTGCTGGCAGCGGTGCTTATGCTCGTCGCTTATGTGACCGCCCGCAAAAAAAACTATCCAACTTTGCCGCGTGCATCCGGAAATGAAATCTGGGCGTCCTTCAAGGATGCATTCTGGGGATTGATGTTGGTGGTGATTGTCATGGGCGGAATTTATGGGGGCATATTTACGCCTACCGAAGCGGCCGCCGTCAGCGCGGTCTACGCCTTTGTCGCGGCCGTGTTCATTTATCGCGGCCTTTCACTGAGGCAGGTTCCGAAAGTCCTGCTTTCGGCGGCCAATACGAGCGCAATGCTGCTCTACATTATTACCAACGCCATTCTGTTTTCTTTCTTGCTGACCTCGGAACAGATTCCGCAAGCGCTGTCGCACTGGGTGGTAGACCAGCATCTTTCGGCATGGACGTTCCTGATTGCGGTGAATATTGCATTACTGGTGGCCGGCCAGTTCATGGAGCCCAGCTCAATAATCCTGATCCTGGCGCCCTTGCTGGTACCGATCGCGCGGAATCTGGGCGTAGATGCAATTCATCTTGGCGTCATCATGACGGTGAACATGGAGA
>DATMZQ010000517.1:0-2287 GCA_035573615.1 Burkholderiales bacterium
TGCTTCGGAAGTTGCCATGGCATTTCATCTCCGCTGGAATGGCGGCCGGTCGCCGATGAGACGCGAGCAAGCGAATTAATCAACTGGGTGCGCGCGACCAATCCAAAGCTCGCGGACATAGATGAGCAAGTTCCATCCGCGATTCGGGCGAACGGGCCGCACATCTTCACGCAGCCGCCTTGCGCGATGTTTTCTGGTTCAACCCAGGTGCGCAAGAGCTGCGACTGAAGCAGCAGAACAGGCACACATCTTCAATCCGGAGGCTGTGCGATACTGTGCCGCGCACCGGCCTTGCCCTTCGCGGAAGGGCCAAATAAAAAACTGGCATGCAAGAAAAATCAAACGGCGTTATTACGTTCTCAATATCCGACGTGCTTGACTTCAACCGGGTGGCTGATCAGAAGGCAAAGCCGGCCCATCCAGGCCGCGCGGGCGGGACAGTTGCGCTCGTGGGGGAGACACGCACATGAGTCTGGATATCCGCTGGCTTGCTCCGGTTGCGCTGGTCGCGCTGTCGCCCCAGTGCATAGCCGCCAAGTACATGAGCGTCGAACAGGCGCGCACGCTGATTTTCCCGCTCGCCGACGAATTCATCGCCAAGCCGCTGCAACTTACGCCTGAACAGATGCAGGAAATCGAGAAACTGTCAGCTGTGCCGGGACGCACTGCGCAGCACAACGTCTGGCAGGTGCTAAGCCAGGGAAAGATGATCGGCTGGTTCTTCGTGGACCAGGTCGTCGGCAAACACGAACTGATTACCTACGCATTGGGCCTTAATGCAGACTGCAGCGTGCGCCAGTTCCAGATCGTCGAGTATCTAGAGGCCTATGGCTATCAGGTCCGTGAACTGAAGTGGCGCGACCAATTCGTCGGCAAGACGGCTGATAGCCCGCTTCAGGTCGGTACCGATATCGGCAACATTAGCGGTGCAACGCTGTCAGTGCGCCACATAACGAATGGCATCAAGCGCCTGCTCTACCTCTGCCAGACCGTCCTGCGCTGAGTTTTCGCGCATGCGGCCAGCGATGGGCACGCTGGTCCATGTTGCGGCAATCGGCCCCGACAGCTGCGCCACCCAGGAAGCCGTCGATGCCGCACTCGACGACATTGCTCGCATAGAGCGATTGATGAGTTTTCATGATACGGCGAGCGATCTGGCGCGGTTGAATCGGGAAGCCTGGCGCAGACCGCAAACGGTGCATCCCTGGACCTGGGCCGTTGTGAGGCGCGCTTTGCGTTTCGCGCGCGCCAGCAATGGCCTGTTCGATATCACGCTGGCACCGCTGCTGATTCGTGAAGGTTTGCTTCCGGGTGCGGTGGCTGCATCGCCGGAATGCGGTCATTGGCGGCATATCGAACTGCTTCCCGATTGCAGAATTTCCTTCACGCGACCCATGCTGCTGGATTTAGGCGGCATCGCCAAGGGCTTCGCAGTGGATCAGGCGATCTTCCAACTCAGAAAAAGAAGATGCACTGACGGAATCGTAAACGCAGGCGGTGATCTGCGCTGCTTCGGGCGAGTGCCACGGCCCATCCATCTTCGCCGCCGCGATGCACTGGTCAAGGTGGCCGAACTGCGGTGCGGTGCAGTCGCCACTTCGGCCCCGCGTACGACGCACTCCGGACGTCTGGCACAACCGCTCGGCAGCATCTTCAATCCCCACACGCGCCACGCCTGGGACGCCGGCGCCGCCGTGATGGTTGCTGCGCCGAGTTGCGTGGTGGCTGATGCATTGACGAAGGTCGCTGCTCTTGCGGGCCCCGCATGCGCGCCATTGCTGGCGCGTTTCGGCGCCCACGCCCGGTGGGACACCGAACCAGCATCTGCCGACTGGCGTTAAGTCGCGCCACCGCATCATTTGCAGGTTGTCTCTGCAACGTCACCAGCGAGCAAAATGCTGCTGGCTTGCGGCATACTAGTGCTGGGTGGCGGGGATGTGCCGTTGTACGGGAGCGGCACAGTGACAACAATCTGTTAAGGGAGGCTTCACCCATGATGCGGATCTTGGTGCGGATAGGCTGCGGCCTTTCACTATTGCTTTTATTCGGCTCGGGCCTGCCGGCAGCACAGCCGACAGGCGAGCCGATTAAGGTCGGAGCAGTTCTTTCGCTGACCGGCCCCGGTGCAGGTCTTGGCGGTCCAGAACGCAACGGCATCCTGCTAGCCGAAAAACGCATCAACGAACGCGGCGGTATCCGTGGCCGTCCGCTGCAAATCCTGATCGAAGACGACGGCTCCAAACCGGACATCGCCAAAAGCAAGGCCGAATCCCTGATCCACGGGGAC
>DATMZQ010000518.1:0-9996 GCA_035573615.1 Burkholderiales bacterium
TGACCTCCGCGGTGGCGTGCATCGTGGATTTCAAGTTTACGCCGCGCCGGTTTACGCCAGGCTACGAACGGCGTTTGTCGAAACGATCGCTTGTTCTCGTCTACAGCGCCTTCGCGATCGGCATGGCGACCGCTGGCCTGCTGAAAGACCGCAATCACCAGGAATAAAAGCCGCGTGCCGCAATGCTGCCGACAAGGCGAACGATGATACCAACCTGCCCCGCTTGCGTGCCGTGGTCCGATCGGACTTCGGTGTGTTGCTGTAGCCACTGACCAAATCAGTTCACCCAATGCGAACTAGCGGATCGGCGCAACATCGAATTGTCAGCGCTCCGCGTAGCGAGCAGGCAATGTCACAACATCTTCCAGCAGCGGCTGAACCGCACACCAGCGACGCACCGTTCCGGTTTATCGCCCGGCGCAACAATTCGTTTCCGTTGACCGCCAACCTCGCCTTGTTCGGCTCCATCGCCGCCGTCATGCTGGTCATCGCGCTGGGCTTTGCGATGGCGGGCGCGTGGCCGATATTTTTATTTTCCGGACTGGAACTGACGCTGGTGTATCTGGCGATTCGGCATATGAGCAAGCACGCACAGGACTACGAATCCATCTCGGTTCATGACGACAAGCTTGTGGTCGTTATTAAGAGCAAGGACATGCAACGCTGCGTGGAATTCAACCCGTATTGGGTCCAGGTCGTGGGCGGGGCCAGTCACGGCGTGCGCGACGGCGCGCTGATCCTGCGATCCCACGGCAAAGACGTGGCATTCGGCGTGCATCTTACGGGCGAGCAGCGTGTCGAACTTGCGCACCGGCTGAAACACCAATTGCGCATCAGGCGGCATCCCGACTGCGAACGCGCACAACTTACTCCTTGAGGTCAAGAAATGAGTGCAGTCATCGAGCATGGTCATGGAGATGCGCACGCGGGCTATCCGGGCGGCATCCTGCGGTGGGTCAAGACCACGAACCACAAGGACATCGGCACCATGTATCTGTGGTTCAGTTTTGTCATGTTCATCGTCGGCGGCACCATGGCCGTGCTGATCCGCGCCGAGCTGTTCCAGCCGGGCTTGCAGTTCCTCGACCCTCAGTTCTACAACGAGATGGTATCAACGCACGGTCTGGTGATGATCTTCGGCGCCATCATGCCGGCATTCGTGGGTTTCGCGAATTGGCTCATCCCGATACAGATCGGCGCTTCCGACATGGCGTTCCCGCGCCTGAACAACTGGAGTTTCTGGCTGCTGATTCCGGGCTCCTTGCTATTGACCGGCGCGCTGTTCGCGCCCGGCGGCGGCAACGGCGCGGGCTGGACCATGTACCCGCCGCTCAGCGTGCAGCATGGGATGGGCATGGACATGACAATTTTTGCCATTCACATCCTGGGCATGTCTTCCATCATGGGGTCGATCAATATCATTACCACCATTCTGAATTTGCGCGCACCCGGCATGACGCTGATGAAAATGCCGCTGTTCGTCTGGACCTGGTTGATCACCGCATATCTGCTCGTAGCCGTCATGCCCGTATTGGCGGGTGCCGTGACCATGACCTTGACGGACCGGCATTTCGGAACTCACTTCTTCAATGCGCCCGGCGGGGGTGATCCGATCATGTTCCAGCACTTGTTCTGGTTCTTCGGCCACCCTGAGGTTTATATCATCGCCATTCCGGCATTCGGCGTGATCTCACAGGTGATTCCGGCATTCTCCCGCAAGCCGCTGTTCGGCTACACCTCCATGGTCTATGCGGTGTCCGCTATCGCGATCCTTTCTTTCCTGGTATGGGCGCATCACATGTTCACCACCGGGCTGCCGGTTACCGGCCAGCTCTACTATATGTATGCGACCATGCTGATCGCCGTTCCCACCGGTGTGAAAGTATTCAACTGGGTATCCACAATGTGGAAGGGTTCTCTCAGTTTCGAGACGCCCATGCTGTTCGCGATCGGTTTCTTGCTGCTGTTTACCATCGGCGGTTTCAGCGGGTTGGTGTTAGCTATCGTACCGATCGATATCCAGGTACACGATACCTATTACGTGGTCGCGCATTTTCATTATGTGATGGTGGCCGGCGCTTTGTTTTCGGCCTTCGCCGGGATCTATTTCTGGCTGCCGAAATGGACCGGCCATATGTACAACGAAGTGCTTGGCAAGTGGCATTTCTGGCTGTCGTTTATTTTTTTCAACATGATTTTTTTCGTGCAGCATTTCCTCGGCCTGGCCGGTATGCCGCGCCGCATTGCTGACTATGCGCCACAGTTCACCGACTTCAACGTCATCTCATCGCTCGGCGCGTTTGGGTTCGGCTTGTCGCAACTGCTGTTCCTGTACGTGGTTGTGAACTGCATTCGCCGCGGTGAACCGGCGCCACAGAAGCCCTGGGAGGGTGCTGATTCACTGGAGTGGACCCATTTGCCGACGCCGGCGCCTTATCACTCTTTCGAAACTCCGCCGTTGCTAAGGTAGGACGAGGCTGCGGTATTGGTCGGGCCGGCCGGCATGGCGACCGCACGAACGGCATCGATCAGCACCTGTACACCGTCGGCCAGCGTTTCATGCGCGGTGTCATTCAGCAGCACCAGCATGGATTCCCGCAGCGGGATAATTCCGTACCGGCTTCGGTAATGCGCAACGTGCAGTGCCAGCACGCGTGCCACTGCGATCATTTCCCTTTTGCTCGCTTCATCGACCAACCGGTCCGACAACTCGACAAGGGCGGCACTGCGTTCCGATTCCTGGGCCAATGGCATCCTCCTTGCGCTCGCGCCGACGTAACACCATTGACCAAGGCGAGCGCTGGATTATCCAGTCGGGCTCGAATTATCCTTGCTTACGATCCTGGGGAGTATCACCAATGCAATATCCTTTCTGCGCATGGCGCGCTTCACTGATTCGCCATTCCTGCAGGACGTAGACATAGCCGCGCGATGTCTCAAGCTCCTCCAGGCCTCTCAGCGAAAAACTGAGCACTGTCATCCCGGTCAGGCGCGGCTCGAGGATGGGCTTCAGCAGATGACCCATGGGCGTCGTCAACCCGGCTATTCGCCTGAGCGGCCCCCCGGCCTCCCGGGCAGCTTCATAAATCATGAGTTCGCCAACCAGCGCCGCCTTCGCATCGAACTCTTTGTCGGTATAGCGCCTTCCGCGCTCGTATGCAGGGACCACGGCAAAAAGCATGACTGGATGGATATACAGTTGTTGCCCGGGATTCTACTGCCATCGATTCACCGCTGACAAGCACAGTGGACGGAATGTAAAACCTCCTGCTTTGTGAAAAAAATACACGTTCGGCGTTCCGCCCCTGCAATTCGCGCGGGCAGTCCGGCAGCCAGTGTGAGCTAAACGGCCTTCCGCGACGGCTGCAAGTCGCTGGCATGAGCATTGCGGTACTCGGACTACACGCCCGCCTGCAAGGCGCAGGGTCGGCCCGATGGTTTGGCCTTGAAACTTGCAAGCGCCTATTGAATTTAACGCAGCACGCTTTATTCAGGAGACCGGAATGAACAAGTTGTTTTTAACCTTATTGGCCAGCGCCGCGACGGCGACGCTAGCGGTTGGAAGCGCGACGCACGCTGCAGACAGCAGCAGCTCGAGCAGCGGTCAAAACTCGAACCAAGGTACGGGACAAAGCCAGGGTGCGGATCAATCTTCCACTGCAGGAAACGACAGCACGTCCAGCAGTGGTGCATCGAGCAGCAACGAATCGACGCCGGCCGCGCGAAGAAATCCGTCGTCAGCAAATGACATGTCAAACAAAACCCCCGGCGAACCAGCAGACAAGGCAACGCCGGACGACACTGGCCGGACCGCGCCGCAAAGCCCGCGGGAGCCTAGTGCCGCCGGCACGGCACGCGACGATCAATCCAACAATACCAATAGCAGCAGCGGCGGCGACGCAAATTCGTCGTCCGGCGCGACTTCATCGAACACCGACCGCAGAAGTGAAGCGACTACTACTCCGGACCGGCCATCCAACCGGTAAGCGGATCCCTGTTCCGGTTTCCATAGCGAAGCATCAATAACCCAGGAGAACTTAAAATGAAGCAGCATCTTTATGTTATTTCAGCAGCTGTAGTGGCAACGATTTTTGGCCTGGCGGCGTGCACGGATCGCAACAACCAGGCGAGCCAGCCCGGATCATCGAGCGCCGGCAAGTCGGCATCTTCGAACTCGTCCAGCCCATCCGGATCTGCGGCGAACTCGTCCAGCCCATCCGGATCTGCGGCAAATTCCTCCGGATCGACCTCAAGCCCATCCGGGAGCACTGGAGCGAACAGCGGCAGCCCCGCTGGGAACAGCAGTTCGGGTAGCAGCACAAGTGGACCCACGGCCGATTCCGGGACGAGTTCTTCATCCAGCAGCAAAAAGAGCACGCAATAGATCTTTCTTTGCTCGCACCCACGTCGCCGCCCGCTACCCGGGCGGCGACGTGATTGTTTCCTCGAAACGTTTTATTGTCATCGCAAAGTGGCGGTCTTGGACAGTCGTTTCACGGACGTGCAACGGTTTTACCCAGATAGTCCCGAACTTTGCTGGCCTCGTTGCCGACCGATTTAATCGCAGCCCTGAGCTGTGCTTCCGTGACCGCGAGGGACGTAGTCCAGTAGTGCAGTTGTGCAGGATCGTTGAGGTCGATTTTCTGGCTCCGATCATCCTGATTGCGCTCGTTCATGGTTTCTCCTGAGAAGCCCTATGAATCGAACGACAATGCCGCACTTGATACGTTCGTAAAAATTCAGGACGCCGTGAACCAGAACTACGAAGCTGGCAGCCTCACCACGAATTCGCTGCCTCTGCCCAAGCCATCGCTAAAAGCTTCGATGGTTCCACCATGCATTTCAACCAACCGCTTCGCCAGCGAAAGTCCGATGCCAAGCCCATCGCTGGTACGTTCCAATCCTTCTTCTGCCTGGTAGAACAAGTCGAATACGTGCGGCAATTTCTCTGGAGCAATTCCAACGCCATCGTCTCTCACTGAGACGATCACTTCCTGCGCCTGCTTTGTTGCAGTCAGGCATAGGTTGCCATCCGGGTCGGTATATTTTGCGGAATTGTTCAACAAATTCGTGAAAACCTGGGCAAGCCGCTCGGCGTCTCCAGTCAACAGAACTGGCTCTGAAGGAGATATGACTTCGAAACTGTGGTGGTAGCGTTCTATGATGGGCCTGCTCGCTTCGAGCGCCGCATCGAGCACGCTTGCAAGGCCGATGGGGCGCATGTCGAGCTTGATTTTTCCGGTGGATATGCGACCGACATCGAGCAGATCGTTTAGCAAACGGGTCATATGGCCGACCTGCCTTTCGATGACATCGCTGCCGCATTTCACCATCGAATCGGTGATGCCGCTTTTGCCAATGAGCGCTGCAGCATAGGTAATGGCGCCCAGCGGATTTCTCAATTCGTGCGCCAGTGTGGCGATGAATTCATCCTTTTTTCGATCCGCAGAACGTAGTCGTTCCTCACTGGCGCGCAACGCCTCCTGTGTCTCCAGCAAACGCTCATAGTGGCGCTGCTCGGTCAGGTCAGTAATGACCAGTCCGGCTCCGCGCGCACCCTCTTTGGTCAATTTTGCGCACAGATAGACCGGCACCAGCGCCCCATCGCCTCTTTGGAAAATGATTTCGCGCTTCGCGTTACCTTGTAGCCCTTCGGACATCAGGGCCCGCATGTCCGACACGCTGTCTGGAGCGATGAAGTCGCCTATCGGCTTGCCCACCAAGGACTCAGGCGGCAGCTTCAGCATATCGACGAAGCTGGTGTTGATTTGAATCACCGCACCTTCTACCGTCAGCGTTGCTGCGCTATATGGCAAGTGCTCTATCATGAGGCGATAGGAATCGTCCGCGGTGCCCAGGACGTACACCTGCTCGCGATCGCTTGTCACCAATATCGCGTCTGCTTCGCCACTGCGCAGTGCGCGCAATATTTCTTCAGCTTCTTCGGCCCTGCGACGCAGTTCTTGATTTTCCTGCAGAAGCTGCTCGATATCGGGAGCACGCATTCTGGCTTGAGCTTGTTCAGACATGGTCAGTTTTTGGCCGGACGCAACTGCAGTCCCACCAAGGTACGTTCAGCATTCGACAAGTCGCCGATTACTTTGCGGATCGGTTCAGGCAGCTTTCGCACCAGGGTTGGGATGGCGATAATTTGATCACCTTGCGCCAGTTGCGGATACACCAGTAGATCCACCACTTCGATCCTGTATTTTCCGGGAAGGTTCTCTTCGCACAGTTTCTGGAGATTCTGCAGCGCTGCCTGGGATTTTGCAGTCTTGCCGGCCACGTACAAACGCAAGTCCCACACGTCCCGATCGACGGTGGTCGCCGCGGCAAGTTCTTGCAGAGTCTGCGGAAGCTGCTGCTTTTTCGCTGTCATGCGCGGCGACCCGTGCGTTTCAACGGAATGCCGGGCTCGCCATCTCCTGAATCGTCGGCCTGCCGGCTGGCCGCCATGGCTCCCCGTTCTTTCCGTAACGTGTCGGCAGCAGCCTGTTCCTGTTCAATGAGCCGCATCAATTCTTCCTGCTCCGCCTCGAACTGGCCGCGCAAAGCGGCGGTCTGGGCCTCCACCGACCGGCGTTTGCGTTCTATCTCGCGCTGGCGACGCTCAATTTCCTGCTGGCGCGTCATGGCGACGGCCTGCTCGCGGGCTTCTTGCGCTAGCCGCATCGAGCCGGTCAGCACACCATCGGGCCCTACGTACACGTCCGTGAGTTCTACACCGTTAGGCGTCAGCAGAAACTCGCGAATCTGGTTGGAGTGCGCCATGCCGCGGGATTTGAGCACATACAACCCGCGGTTTCGTTCACCCCCCAACTCGATATCGCGCAGGAGCATCCACGTGTCGATGATCGATGAAATACCCGAACCGCTTTGTTCCAGCGCGTCTCCACCACGCGTCAAGCTCGTAAAAAATGCGGTGATCTGGCGACTCTTGAGAAAGTCGATCAGACGGATGAGCATCGATTCCGCTTCCCTGGAAGAGCCCACGTTTGCGAATGTCGTGATAGGGTCGATAACAACGGTGTGCGGCGCAAATTTGTTGACCAGCTTGTGCAACACGGCAAGGTGCATCTCCAACCCATACGCGTCAGGGCGCGTAGCGTGAAACATCAAGAGATTTTTCTTCAGCCAATGTTCCATATCCAGGCCGATTGAACGCATGTTGCGCACGAATTGGCTTTGCGATTCCTCGAAGCCAAAGTACAGGCAGCGTTCGCCGCGCCGACAGGTGGCATCGGCAAAATGCGCGGCCAGGCTAGTCTTGCCGGTGCCGGCCGATCCGGTGACCAGCACAGTGCTGCCGCGATAGACGCCCGCGCCGCCGAGCATGGCATCAAGACGTGCGATCCCCGTGGAAATACGTTCGTCGGAGGCCTTGTGCTGCAGTCCCATCGAAGTAATGGGCAGAACGGAAATTCCGCTCTCATCGATCAGAAAAGGATATTCGTTGGTACCGTGCACGGTGCCGCGGTATTTGATAATGCGCAATCGGCGCGTGGACAGCTGATCGTTCACCCTCTGATCCAGCAGAATGACACAGTCGGAAACGTACTCTTCGAGCCCTTGTCGTGTCAGCGTGCCGTCCCCGCGTTCGCCGGTGATAATTGCGCTAACCCCCTTATCCTTTAGCCAGCGAAACAGGCGGCGGAGCTCTGCACGCAAAACAGCGGTATTGTCCAGGCCGCCGAACAGCGTCTCCAGCGTATCAAGCACGACGCGCTTCGCGCCGATGGAGTCAATTGCATGCCCGAGCCGGATGAACAGCGCGCTGAGATCATATTCGCCCGCCTCTTCGATTTCGCTGCGCTCTACGTGAACATAATCCACTGCGAGTTTTTTCTGTTTCTGCAACCCTTCGAGGTCGAAGCCCAGCGAGCGGACATTCTGTGCCAGGTCGTCGGCGGTCTCTTCAAAGGCCAGAAATACACCGGGCTCGTCAAACTGGGTCGCGCCGCGAACCAGGAATTCGACGCCAAAGAGCGTTTTGCCGCTGCCCGCGCTTCCGCAGATAAGTGTTGGGCGCCCACGCGGCAAGCCGCCGCCAGTAATTTCGTCGAGCCCTTCAATGCCGGTTGGCGCCTTCGGAAGCGAACGCTTCACGGCGCTGGCATTCGTTTCAGCTTTCCTCATCTCCCGCCCAACCTTGATTTCCGCTACTGCATTGTTAGTTATTTGCAAAATTATACGTTAGCTTTTCTGCACCCGAAACAACATGAGCAGCGATGTGAGAAAGTGTCACTGGAAATTGGCAGGCGGCGGCCGCGTTCGCTCTTTGAACAGCTGGATCGATCCAGCTACGATCATTCCAGCAGGATTGGTCCGGCAGTAATCATCCATGGCGGTGAAAACGGCTTGCCGGCTGATCGGCACTGCATTGGCCTGCCAGAACTCTTTTCCGGTTCCCAGAGATAACCCATTGAGGCAACCGATGACAAAATGCTCCAGAACTTCGGAATCATGAGCGGCTCTCGATTCGACCCACAGCGCACACTCAGTGGAACCACCCGCAATGGAGACTTGCTGTGCTACTACCGCTTGCGGTAGCGCGCACAGAATCAGCCACAGTATGAAGTCTGCCTTCATTACTGCCTCCCCTGGCATCCTGCTCAATATGCTCAGCATGGTTGCGTCCAGGAACCTACGCTTCACCCGCAAATCCAAAAACTGAGCCGGTTGATATCAAAATAGCATGAGCCATCACAGCTCCTGCCCATGACCCTGTGCCGGGCCTTATGACAATCTGGTGCCACAATGCCAAAGGTACGCTTGAACCGCGATGTTCCTCGGAGCAAGTGACATTCGGACTAGCCGGCGTAGGTTACTCCTTTGGATGGCCTGCCGGAAACTAGTGGTCAAGTACTGCCGCATGGACGCGTCGCTGGAACCCCGATGGTGCGGCTGCACTGAAACGGATCCTGGCTCCGCCACCGCACGCTCACAGGCTGCCGACTGAATACAGTAAGCGCGGGACCGAACCCCATTCGCGGCACAACAAAATTGGTTGCCAGCCTTTCACTACCCTCGCGATGAACGGGGTAGCGTAAGATTCGCCCCCTAAGGAGGCAGGGCGCCATGCAGGAGAAAAAACTCGAAATCGGCGATTACGTGATCGCGGTGAAAGCGTTGTACTCACCCGACATACGAAAATGGCAACCGATATTGCGTATTTCCCGCCGCATGCCGGGGTCCGGAGAATCGGTCCATCAGGATTTCACTCTGCTACCGGCGCTTTCGAAATCGGAGGCCGACGCCATTGAATATGGGCTGACCAAAGGACGATTGCTGGTCACGGGAACGGTGATGGGCTTGACGATTTGACGCACAAATTTCCGCTCCAATCGCTGTACGGCCACTGAAATAACGAAACCCGGGAGGTGGGTGCCTCGCGGGTTTCGCACGCCGCGCCAACCGAACTGATTCGAGGGCGACGCAACCTTCTACAGGTATGGAGCGTTAGTCAAACGCTGACGACAATAGTTCCTTGTTCCGTTCGCGAACCACCGGGTTACATGCGACCGAAGCTATCTTTCACGTTGGCGATGCAGCGGTCCCGACTTTTAGGTTTGCCGTTGTCGCAGTGCTTCACCGCGGCCGCGTATTCCTCGTCGGTAAACATTCCAGTCCTCACCGCGTTCTCATCATCTTCCATCACCGCCATCGCGCGCGAACTGCCGCCGCCACCAGCGGGCCGTATGTTGACGACGCACCGCGCACCCTCGGTTCCCGTCATATTTTTGCACTTGTCCAGTGCCTCGCTCGCTTGCGTATCAGACATGGCGGCAGTGTGAGTAGTCGCGTTTGTAGAGGACTGCACCGTGTCGGCTGCATATAGAGGCGCGCTGATCGCAGATCCAAGTGCGGCTGCAATCGCAATGCTAAGTAATCTCGACATAATAAAACCTCCAGGTTGATGAACGAGTGAAAAGTCTAGTGCCAGAGAATGATTTGCAAAGAACATGCCCGCAAAACCATGCGAGACAATGTGCACCC
>DATMZQ010000519.1:0-10693 GCA_035573615.1 Burkholderiales bacterium
CGCCGAAGATTGCACTGCTTTCGCATTCCAATTTCGGCAGCTCGCGCAATCCGTCTGCACAAAAAATGAGCAAAGCGCGTGAAATTTTGGAACAACGTGCGCCGCAACTGGAAGTTGATGGCGAGATGCATGGCGATGCGGCGCTTGACGAAAAAATCCGGCTCAGGATATTTCCAAACTCCCGGCTGAAGGGCGAAGCCAATTTGCTGATCATGCCGACGGTCGATGCAGCAAACATTACCTTCAACCTGATCAAAACCATCTCCGGCGAGGGCATTACTGTCGGGCCCATCCTGCTCGGCGCCGCAAAGCCGGTGCATATCCTTACCCCGACCGCTACGGTACGCAGGCTGGTGAACATGGCTGCGCTGGCTTCAGTCGACGCATCTTTCAGCCGCTGATATCCGCATGCCGATCGCACGATGGCTCCCTGCGACGAGTTCGAAAATTGACATGACCCTGCCCGTCCTGTTCGAAGATTTGGTCGCTGGCAATGGCGCACGCATCGGCGTTGCCCGGCTCAATGCCGAGCGCACGCTGAATGCATTGTCGCTGGAGATGATTGATCTGCTGGCGCAGCGCCTGGCTTTCTGGGCCGCCGATCCGGGCGTCGCAATCGTGGTGCTCGAAGGCACCGGAGACAAGGCATTTTCTGCCGGCGCCGACTTGCACAAAATGCATGCGACCATGATCGCGCATCATGCTTCGCCCCAGCGCGACGACATCCGCGCCAATCCTTATGCGGCTGCTTTTTTCGGACGCGAATATCGGCTGGATTATCTGATTCATACCTATCCCAAACCGATCTTATGCTGGGGCCACGGCATTGTCATGGGCGGCGGGGTGGGGTTGATGTCCGGTGCAAGCCATCGAGTGCTAACCCACGAATCGCGCGTGGCCATGCCCGAAATCACCATCGGACTATTTCCCGATGTGGGCGGCAGCTGGTTGCTGGAGCGCATGCCAGGCGCAACGGGGCTTTTTCTGGCGTTGACCGGTGCGAGATTGCAGGCATCCGATGCGCTGTTCGTCAAACTCGCAGACTATTGCATCGGCCAATCAAACAAGGCGACGGTATTCGAGCGCCTGATGACGCAGCCGTGGGTACAGGCGTCCGCGGCAAACCGTCGCCTGCTGTCGGCACTGCTGCAGGAGTTCGCAACACCGGCATTGCCCAGTGGACCATTGCGCCAGCACTTCGATTTGATCAACCAACTGTGCGGCAGCACGGAGTTGATCGACATTGTCGCCGCCCTTACCGCCTTGAAGACCGAAGACAGCTGGCTTGCGCGTGCAGTGACTACGCTGGCCGCAGGCTCGCCCAGCACCGCGGCGTTGAGCTACGAATTGCAGCGGCGGGTCAAATATCTATCGCTCGCCGATGTATTTCGCCTCGAGTTTGTGGCGGCGCTTCACTGCGCAAGCCGGCCCGACTTTGCCGAAGGTATCCGCGCGCTGCTGATCGACAAGGACCAGCGCCCGCGCTGGCAACCGAAGACGCTGGCACAGATTTCCGAAGAATGGCTCGAAGGGTATTTCGCCAACCCCTGGACACAACAGGAGCATCCGCTGGCTGATCTTGGCACCATGCCGTTGCGGTGAGCGGACGCGCGCCAGAAACTTAATTTCCGCCGTGCAGGTCACACAACACGGGGCGGCGTTCCTTTTGCTCATCCCGCTTGAATAATCTTTGCAGGCCGAGGAACCGGATCGAGAACGTGCATGCAAGCACCGAATAGGCGACTGGCCTTGATCACCGGGGCCAATAAAGGCATCGGCTTCGAGATATGCAGGCAGCTTGCGCGCAAGGGACTGCGCGTGCTCTTGACCAGCCGCGACCCGCGGAAAGGTGTAAAGGCGCAAAAGATCCTTTTGCAGGAAAATCTCGATGTTCTGTTTCACGAACTGGATGTTACCGTACTCAGTAGCGTGCAGGCCCTCGTAAAGTATGTGGAAAGAGAGCATGGTGGTGTGGATGCGCTGGTGAACAACGCTGGCATCATGATCGACAGTTCGGCAACCAGCATTCTGAGAGAACGTGAAGATGTATTTCATGCCACGCTGGAAACCAATTTCTTTGGCGCCTTGCGCATGTGTCAGGGGCTCGTGCCGCTGATGCGCAAGCGCGGCTATGGGCGCGTGGTAAATCTTTCCAGCGGCCTCGGCCAGCTCACCGATATGGGCGACGGCAACGCGGCGTACCGGATGTCCAAGACTGCACTGAACACGCTGACCCGCATGGTGGCGAGCGCAATGGAGCAACAAGATATCCTGGTGAATTCAATGTGCCCCGGCTGGGTGCGCACTGACATGGGCGGTCCGAACGCCAGTCGCAGCGTTGAAAAGGGCGCCGAAACGGCGGTCTGGCTCGCGACATTGCCTGGCGGCGGTCCGACGGGCGGATTGTTCCGAGATAAAAAACCCATTCCCTGGTGAACCGGCGTCAAATGAAAACCAGAATGGAACGAGACAGTTTCGGCGCGATCGCGGTGCCGGCCGAAAGGCTGTGGGGCGCGCAGACACAACGCAGCCTGCAGAATTTCCGCATATCAGGAGAGCGCATGCCGCTGGAAATGATTTACGCGCTTGCGCTGGTAAAGCGTGCCTGCACGCGCGTGAATGCGGACTTGGGAGCGCTGGACCCCGGGAAAGCGCAGGCCATCGTCAAAGCAGCCGATGAAATAATCGCCGGCAAGCATGACGCGGAATTTCCCCTCGTGGTCTGGCAGACGGGCTCCGGTACCCAGACCAACATGAACCTCAATGAAGTGCTGGCAAATCGCGCGTCCGAACTCCTCGGCGGCGAACGCGGCGAAAAGCGCCTGGTGCATCCAAATGACGATGTCAACAAAGGTCAGTCGTCGAACGATGTCTTTCCCACCGCCATGCACGTCGCGGCAGCCACCGAACTGCACAAGCGATTGATGCCGGCTGTAACAGCTTTGCGGGATACCCTGCGCAGCAAGGCAAACCTCTTTGGCGACATCGTCAAGGTTGGCCGCACTCACCTGCAGGACGCAACGCCGCTTACGCTCGGCCAGGAGTTTTCCGGCTATGTCTCGCAACTCGAGCATGGCCTGGCACATGTGCAGGCGGCGCTTGATCACCTGTACGAACTCGCACTGGGCGGCACCGCAGTGGGCACCGGACTCAATGCCCATCCGGAATTCGGCACACGGGTGGCGGAAGAGTTGTCGAAGTCCACTAACTTGCCGTTCTTGTCCGCGCCCAACAAATTCGAAGCGCTCGCTGCGAATGATGCGCTGGTGCACGCGCACGGCGCACTGAAGACGTTGGCGGCATCGTTCATGAAGATCGCGAACGATATCCGTTGGCTCGCATCCGGACCACGCAGCGGTATCGGTGAACTTCGCATTCCCGAGAACGAGCCCGGCAGTTCGATCATGCCAGGAAAAGTAAATCCGACGCAGTCGGAAGCGTTGACCATGCTTTGCTGCCAGGTGCTCGGTAACGACGTTGCTGTCAATATCGGTGGTGCCATGGGCAACTTCGAGTTAAACGTATTCAAACCGTTAATCATCCATAATTTTCTGCAAAGCGTGCGATTGCTTGCCGATGGTGCCAGGAGCTTCAACGACAATTGTGCCATCGGTATTGAACCGAACCTGGATCGCATTGAACGGATGCTGAACCAGTCACTGATGCTGGTGACTGCGCTTAACCCGCATATCGGCTACGACAAAGCTGCCGAAATTGCGAAGAAAGCCTACAAGGACGGTACGACCTTGAAGGAGGCGGCGTTGGCACTGCAATACCTGACGGCACAGCAATTCGATGAGTGGGTTCGTCCCGAAGATATGGTCGGGACACGCAGCCTGGCCGACCGCTCTCGCCCTGCTGGGCGGAGAAGGCGCGCAAAATAGCGTTGTCATTTCTGCGGTGAACCCGGAACAGATTATAAAAGCCACGCACCGAGCGGTTCAGCCGAAGAAGGCGGGGACGAGGTGAAAGGCGAGCTTGCCAAACTGATGACGCAATTTCCGCGCGCAGGGGCGCTGGAGTGGATTGGCATACGGCCGGAGCGCCGCGCGCCGCTCTTGGCGCTGACACGCGTGGAGGCGATCGTTGGCATCGGCCTGGCTGGCGATCACTATGCGTCGAAGACCCATGGCAAACGCCAGGTCACCTTGATCCAGCAAGAGCATCTCGACGTCGTCGCGAACATGCTGGGTAAATCGGAAGTGCTGCCGGCAACCTTGCGCCGCAATCTTGTGGTATCTGGGATCAACCTTTACGCCCTGCGCAACACGCGATTTCGTATCGGCAGCGTTCTGCTCGAGGGTAGCGGGCCTTGCGAACCCTGTTCACGCATGGAAGAAGTGCTGGGGACCGGGGGCTACAATGCCATGCGCGGGCACGGCGGCATTACTGCGCGCGTCATAGAGGGCGGCGAGCTTTGCATCGGCGATCGCGTCGAGGCGGCTTCACCGGATGCGACCCCGGTAACAATTTTGTCATCGGTGCCGGAGGTAAAATAGCGGCTGGTATAAACGCACCTGCCGCCTTCAGTGCCTGGATCAGCCCGCTTCAACAATTTGCCGTACAGCCGTGCATGGCTGATGGAACGCTTGCGCCTTAAGGCGAGTCCCCGCCCTGACGAAAATTTTCCGCCTTACGCCCATTCCGCGGAACTTGAGCCGGTTCCTGCAGCGGTACTCGTTCCCATTGTCAATCAGCCAGACGGTTTGACACTGATGTTCACCCAGCGTACCGCCCATCTGTATGATCATGCTGGCCAGATCAGTTTTCCTGGCGGACGGGTCGATGCGGCGGATGCCGATCGCATTGCCACCGCGCTGCGCGAAGCGCAAGAAGAAACCGGCCTTTGCGCTTCCCGCGTGCAAGTGATCGGGCAACTTCCGGATTACGACATCCCAACCGGGTTTCGCGTCACGCCGGTGGTGGGCTGGGTCGAGCCGCCATTCGAACTGAAGCCCGATGCCTTTGAAGTGGCCGACGTGTTTGAAGTGCCCTTGGAGTTTTTCCTCGATCCTGCCAATCATCGGCGGCACAGCGACATTCGCAACGGGCGCACGCGTTATTACTATTCGATGCCGTATGGTGAGCGCAATATCTGGGGCGCTACGGCCGGCATGGTATACAGCCTGTACCAGCTATTGACTGCCGATATTGGCAAATGAGCAAGGACAAGACGCCAGGCACTCCTGCCGTGCGTCAATTGCGTGCCGCGAACGTTCAGTTTACCGATCATGCGTACGAATACGAGGAAAAAGGCGGGACAGCCGTATCGGCGCGGGAGCTTGGTGTTCCTGAACATGCCGTAATCAAAACCCTCGTCATGGAAGACGAGTCGCGGACTCCGCTGATTATCCTGATGCATGGCGATTTGAAAGTATCGACCAGGGAACTGGCAAGAATCGCTGGCGTGAAGACCATCGTCCCTTGCAATCCCGAGACGGCGCACCGACATTCCGGTTACACGGTCGGCGGTACCTCTCCGTTCGGCACTCGCCGGAAGATGCCGGTGTATATGGAAGAGACAGTCCTCGCCTTGCCAAAAATCTACATTAACGGTGGCAGGCGCGGCTACCTCGTCGGTATGGTTCCTGTGGATTTGGTACGAGTGCTTGCACCAAAATTGGTGAAGGTAGGAATCAAAGAGTCGTGAAGCTTTTACGACGTGATGACGCGAAAATGGGATCAGACACGCGACATGACTAACCATCCGGCGATCCGACTATTCCACCAGTGATGTGTCTCCAGCTTTGCTTTTTTACCTCGCCACGCGTCACGACTGTCACGCCGGCTCGGCTTTGTCATGATTGAACTGGCCGCGCTGTTGTTGTTTCTGGTTGCCGGGTGGTTCTGGCTTGATAGTCTGCGCGCGCGCGATGTGGCGCTTGACGGCGCCCGTCGAGCGTGCGAAGCCGAAGGCGTTCAACTGCTCGACTGGACGGTCGCACTGAGACGCATTCGGCTTGGCCGCGATGAGGAGGGGCGCAGGGGATTTCAGCGCACGTACGAATTCGAATTCAGTGACACGGGTAATAACCGCATTGGCGGATCCATTACCGTACTGGGCAGGCAGTTGCTTTCACTGAACTTGCCGGTCGTGGCCCCCACTTCCAATGTCATCAGGCTGCATTGATGACAGAGCGCGGACACGGATCAGTGGTCAGCCTTTGAATCGTCGTTGCCACAACGCCTTTCCGGTACGCAAAATGGAAGTCACGGTATAGATGAACAGAATTGGATAAATTAACAGAAGATCCACGCGGATGTTGCATTCTCCGCTGCACAACACGCGAATCTGCACCAGATATTCATACACCGCATACAAAATCCATAGCAAGCCGGTAATCAGCACAAGCCGGCTTTGCGCCAGCCGGAAACAGGCGACGATGAGCAAGCCCAGGACAACCGCGAACAAAGGCAGACCAATAACGTTGAGCAAGTGTCCTCCCGCTCACATTGCAGCTTGCACTTGCAGCGCCCCGCTCGAACCAAACCCGGCATCAACCGAGGTGTCCTAAAGGCTGCTGGCTCTGGCAAAAGCCTTGTGGCATCATGATTTTAACAACAAGAGCCTTGGAGGCGTATGAGCAACGAACAGCACGCGCAGGAAATCGCCATGCTGCGCGCGGAAGTCGAGATGCTGATGGCCGAACGGCAGGCGCTGCTGCGCGCAACCGGCGCTGCGGCAGTGTTCGTTGCCAACCTCGATAGTGAATCGTTGCCAGAAGATACTTACGCGGTGGCCGACATTCTTGCCCACGCACTGAATGACTTATCGGAAGACACGCTGCGCGATGCGCTCGAGCTCGTCCAGCCTTCTATTGAATCGGCGCGCGCTGAGCAAAAAGAGCAATAAGAGCGCCGTGCTCGTGCGGGCTGCGAGGACGGTTTGAAAGATCCGTCATCTTCCCAAGCGAAGATAGGCTTGATCCTCACTGGCGGCGGCGCACGGGCTGCTTATCAGGTCGGGTTTCTACGGGCGGTTTCGCATTTGCTGCCGCGCGGAACCCCCAACCCTTTCAAAATTATTTGCGGTACTTCGGCTGGCGCGATCAATGCGGCGGCACTGGCCGCGAACGCCACGGATTTTCATCGCGGCGTTCGCCAGTTGCTGCTGATATGGAAATATTTCCATGTTGACCAGGTGTATCGCTCGGACGTGGCGGGGGTGCTCGGTACGGGCATGCGCTGGCTGCTGGCCATGTTGATGGGCGGTCTCGGCAAAAATAATCCCAGCTCCTTGCTGGACAATTCGCCACTATCTCAATTGTTGCGAGAGCGTCTCGACCTCGGCGGTATCCGCCGCAGCATCGACGCCGGAGCGCTTTACGCCTTGTCGGTCAGCGTATCAGGGTATGCATCAGGTCAGTCAGTGAATTTTTTCCAGAGTGTTCCGGGAGTGGCCGGTTGGCAGCGTGCACGCCGGATTGGCATACCGGAGATCATCGATTTCGAGCACTTGCTTGCCTCCAGTGCGCTGCCCTTTATTTTTCCGGCCGTTCCGCTGAGGCGTGAGTTTTTCGGTGACGGCAGCATGCGCCAGATCGCCCCCATCAGCCCGGCACTGCACCTTGGCGCGGATCGCGTTCTGGTTATCGGGGTCGGTCGGCAGATGCAAAATCCACCGCCGCGCATGAAAATGGCCAGCTATCCATCGCTCGCCCAGATCGCCGGTCACGCGCTTAACAGTATTTTTCTCGATGGCCTGGAAGTCGACATTGAGCGCCTGGAGCGTATCAACAAGACCATCCAGCTGATTCCTCGGGAGGAACGTAACAAGCACAACATGCAGCTGCGGGAAGTCGACGTGCTGGTGATCACGCCAAGCGAGGAAATTGATCGAATCGCCGCGAAGTATTTCCACGCGTTGCCACGCTCCATCCGGTTTCTGCTGCGCGGACTCGGCGCAACGCGTACGGGCGGGGCTACGCTGACCAGTTATTTGCTGTTCGAGCAGGAATATTGCCGGGCCCTGATCGCGCTGGGCTACAAGGACACAATGGCACGGCGCGACGATATTTTGCGTTTTATTAGCCCGGGGGCATGGTCCGCACGCGGACAATAGTAGCCGAGGGTCGTTGTAGGACCTGCATGCGGCGCCCGGCCGTAATCGCACCCGTCATGTCGCGTCGTACTGAATGACATCGGTTTCGTCGCTATATGCGAGGCTTGAATATGAAGTGCGTAAGGATGTATAAAGAAGGGCGGGGAGGCGGCCCTGTTAAGCCGCTCTGCATGAGGGCCGAGCCAGGGCGCGTGGACCGCCAATGCACGGGTCCCGTGCAGTGGTCGTATTTGGTGCGGTGCGCGCTCGATGAATTTATGCCGCGAATAGTGCTTGATCATGTTGTGGCGAAGAGATAACCATCGGCTCTCAAACTGTTTCCCCTTGTTGATTGAGTGGCTCAGTGGGTGCTTCGCTATCAGTCTTCAGTGTCCCTGTTGGCTCGCATTTTGCGATGCAACCAGGTAAAAATGGCGAAGAGCCAGCGGCGTCTGCGGTAACTGGATTTTTTCGGATGCGACCGGATTGTCTCATCCGAGCCTGGTAGAGAGCCCATAGGCCGAACGCGGCTCATGGGCTTTTTTTGATTGCCGCAATTCGCGGTACTGTTTTCACGGGAGAGGAGTTAACTGATGAGCAAGTTCGACAGGCGGGATTTCTTGAAGGCCGGTGCCGCCACGGCTGCAGCGGGTGTATTGCCGGCGCCCTTTGTAATGAAGGCCGCTCACGCGGCCGATCCCATAAAGGTCGGTATCCTGCATTCGCTGAGCGGCACGATAGCGATAGCGGAGGCTGCAATCGTCGACGCTGAGAAAATGGCGATCGACGAAATCAATGCAGCCGGTGGTGTGATGGGCCGCAAGATCGAACCGATTGTGGAAGACGGTGCCAGCGACTGGCCCACCTTCGCCGAGAAAGCGCGCAAGCTAATCCAGAAAGACAAAGTAGCGGCCGTTTTCGGTTGCTACACGTCCGCTTCTCGTAAGGCTGTATTGCCGGTGTTCGAGCAAAACAACGGGTTACTCTATTACCCGACTTATTACGAAGGTCAGGAAGAATCGAAGAACGTCATCTACACCGCTCAGGAAGCAACGCAGTCCGTGATTGCGGCAGTCGAATGGCTGGCCAGCAACAAGGGCAAGACGTTCTTCTTGGTGGGGTCCGACTATATCTACCCGCGTACCTGCAACAAAATCGCCAAACCCACAATCACGCGCGTAGGCGGCAAGACGCTCGGTGAAGAATACGCTCCTCTTGGCCATACTGAGTTCTCGTCGATTATCAACAAGATCAAGGCAGCGAAGCCGGATTGCATATACAGCACCGTCGTAGGCGGTAGCAACGTCGCATTCTTCAAGCAACTGAAGGCAGCTGGCCTTTCCGGCGATAAACAGACGCTGCTCTCTACCGTGGTTTCCGAAAACGAGATCGACGGCATCGGCAAGGAGAACGCGGTCGGTTATTACGCCTGCATGGGCTATTTCCAGAGCCAGAAAAACCCGGCGAATGAAAAATTCGTCAAGGCCATCAAGGCGAAATATGGTCAGGATCGCGTCGTGGGCGATCCGATGGAATGCGGTTACACGGGCGTATATTTCTGGAAGCTCGCGGTCGAAAAAGCAAAAAGTCTGGACGTGCAGAAAGTGGTCGCGGCATCCTCGAATCTTCCGTTCGCGGCTCCCGAGGGCGATATCAAGATCCACGCCACGAATCATCATACCTGGAAACATGCACGCATCGGACGTGCGCGTGCGGATGGGCAATTCGATATCGTGCATGAGTCGGGTCTGCTGGAGCCGAATCCTTTCCCGAAACTGTAGAAAAGTCGGCGCCCTGATTTACGCGGACACCCGCTGGTGATGAAGCAGGCAGCACATTCCCGCTTCGTCACTTGCGGCCTGCATCAATCCCGTCCCCGCTCTTTGTCTTTCGGAACCGCCCATTCATGAGCCTTGATATCGCAGTGATGCAGGTTTTCAGCGGCATCAGTCTGTTTACCATCCTGGTGCTGATGGCGCTTGGTTTGGCCATCATTTTTGGATTGATGGGCGTCATTAATATGGCGCACGGTGAACTTATGGCGTTGGGCGCATATGTGACTTATATGACGGCTCACGTATTCGAAAAATTCATGCCCTCGCTGATGGGCGTTTATCTTTTCTTTGCAATTGCGTTCTCGTTCATCGTCACGTTTGTTTTCGGCTGGATATTGGAGCGGGGATTCATTCGATTTCTCTACAACCGGCCGCTCGATACCATGTTGGCTACCTGGGGTCTTAGCCTTGTGCTGCAACAGACTTACCGCTCAGTTTTCGGGGCCCAGGAGGTTAGTGTCCCGATGACCAGCTGGCTTGAGGGAGCGTGGGAACCGGTAGTTGGAATTCAGCTGCCGCTGAATCGCCTTTTCATTGTCGGCCTTACCATTATCGTCGCCACCTTGCTTTATCTTGCACTTTTTAAAACGCGGTGGGGTCTGAAGACCCGCGCTGTGACGCAAAACAGATTAATGAGTGGAGCTGCAGGTATCAATACTGACAAGGTTGATGCCGCAACATTCGCAGTTGGGTCGGGTCTGGCAGGAATTGCGGGTAGCGTATTCACCATGGTCGGGTCCACCAATCCGCTGACCGGCCAGCTCTACATCGTCGATTCCTTCATCGTCGTCGTGTTCGGCGGAGTACAGACCCTGCT
>DATMZQ010000520.1:0-5410 GCA_035573615.1 Burkholderiales bacterium
TCTGGATGTCGGCGGGGCTCCAATGCCAGAAGCAATGGGTGTTGAGGCCATTCTGCGCGGTGCCCGCGAGATGTACACGGACGACGACCAGTTGCTCAGTGAAGTCGAAAAAATTTTCAACTATCTCTATGGCACATTCACAGCCCAGCCCTGAGGCAGCACCGGCCGGGGTTTCATTCCGCGACGCGTTGGTTTACTGGCTGAAGCTGGGCTTTATCAGTTTTGGAGGACCAGCCGGGCAGATCGCAGTAATGCATCAGGAACTGGTTGAACGCCGCCGCTGGATCTCAGAGAGGCGCTTCCTGCATGCGCTGAACTTTTGCATGGTGCTGCCGGGTCCGGAAGCGCAACAGCTTGCGACCTACCTCGGCTGGTTGATGCATGGGACCTTGGGCGGCATCGTCGCCGGAGGCCTGTTCGTGCTGCCTTCGCTGCTCATTCTGGTGGCGCTATCGTGGATCTACATGGTCTGGGAAAGCACTCCGTTGTTCGCCGGCATCTTGTATGGAATCAAACCGGCGGTAACAGCCATTGTGCTGTTCGCGGCGTGGCGCATCGGCTCGCGCGCGCTCAGAAATGCAGCTCTATGGGGCATCAGTGCCGCTGCATTCGTTGCAATCTATTTTTTCCAGGTGCCGTTTCCGGCCATCGTGCTTGCAGCCGGAATGATCGGTCTGGTGGGCGGCCGTCTCTGGCCACAGAAATTTGCGGCAGGTGGCGGCCACGCCGATACCGGAAAAACTTACGGCCGGGCGCTGATCGATAACGACACGCCCACGCCGGCTCATGCGCGCTTCCGGTGGAACAGGCTCGCGCGCGTTGCTGCAACAGGCGCCTTGTTATGGCTGTTGTCTTTGGGCGCCATGGCTTTTGCGCGCGGGTGGGATGACACGCTGAGCCAAATGGGATGGTTTTTTACCAAGGCCGCTTTACTGACGTTCGGCGGTGCGTATGCGGTGCTGCCTTACGTGGTCCAGGGTGCCGTGGAGCAATATCAGTGGTTGACTCCTACACAGATGATCGATGGCCTCGCCCTGGGCGAGACCACACCCGGCCCGCTCATCATGGTGGTGGCTTTCGTGGGTTTCGTGGGTGCGTGGGCGCACGCCGTCTTCGGGCCAGATTCGGTGGTGCTCGCAGGAATCGCCGGCGCCGCCGTGGCCACCTGGTTTACATTCCTGCCCTCATTCGTGTTCATTTTCGTCGGCGCGCCATTCATCGAAACCACGCATCGCCAGCCGCATCTGACTGCGCCGCTGACCGGCATTACCGCCGCGGTGGTCGGAGTCATCGGCAACCTTGCGGTTTTTTTTGCATTGCACGTGTTCTGGCCACAAGGCTTGCATGGTGGGGTTGAATGGCCGGCAATACTGATCGCAACCGCCGCAACTGTCGCGCTCTTCCGTTATAAGGCGGGCATCATTCCGGTGATCTGCGCGTGTGGTGCAGCTGGGCTCGCGGTGCAGGCCGTCCGAGCGCTTGCCCAGTGATTCCGATCTACCAATGAAGCGGATTAGTTGCGGCGCCGATCACGATTTGTTTTCCCCGCTCCGCCATTTCGCATATTCACTACGAACTATTCGTAACTGGAATGGCGCAATGCTTCCGAATTCGGGCGTTCGCGGCGCGGCGAATAGAAGCGCAACTTGAGGCGCGTGGCCCCCGGCGTGCCGAACGCGATGAAGCGGCCGAACAGATGAATATAACCCGCATATCCGGCAGTATGAGCGCCGATGCGGCGCTCGGAGCGCCAGGAGGCGCCGTTCCCCAAATCGATCAACGAAATCGCGTGCGTACATCCAATTCGGCGATACCAGTTATCCGCGTGCGTGGACAAGGCGGCCGCGATACGCTGCCCCCGATACTGTAATCGTACGAATTGTTTATAGCCGTAGCGCGCATTCCCGTCGAACGCGACCCATACCCCATCGATATGCGGAGTGGGCCCGTGTGCGAACCACTCATATCCGACAAGGCGGGTGCCGTCAAATGCAACAGCACACCGATTACCGCGTGCGAATGCCGCGCGCACATGGCTGATTGGAAGTTGGATTGCAGCGTCACTGCAATATGGCAGCAGTTCTGCCTCATCAACAGTACGTAAACGCATGGCCGCGGTCACGTGACGCTGTTCAATCAAAGGCCGCGTGGTGATGCGAAACAGATGAAGTTTTAGAAAGCGGCGAAGCAGACTGAACAGCATTGACGGCTCTCGATCGAAATCGATTTCATTATGCGGACAACGATCGAGCATGGCCGTACGCTTTTCGGACTATTGCATCGATATCGCAAAGAACACCACCACTCTCAGCCCCCTGGACTCCTGGCGCGCGGCGGTATGCAGAACCTAAGGCCATAGAATCCGTCACAGGAATTGACCGCCTTGTTTTGCGGCGAATCCACTGGAGGGTTATATGCGCTGGACTATCGTGTTTGCTTTCGCGAGTGCCTGGGTCGTTTCTGCGGCAATCGCGGACACGGGCACGCAATTGCAGAGTACGTGCAAAAAACCCGATATTGGTTATGCCTACTGCCTGGGCTACATTACCGGGGCCACGCAAGCCCTTAGCACATGGAGCGCCGCAACCAAGCGGGACACTGCAAATAAAACGTCTCCCGATGCCCCGAGCCTGTACTGTCTTCCGCGTGCAGTCTCGAACGTGGAAACCATGCAGGTCGTGGTCAAATACATGGACGAGCACCCGGAAAGGCTGAACCTGTCCGCGGATACATTGGTCGGCTACGCTCTGGAAGCCGCGTATCCCTGCGCCAAACAGTAGACGCTGAACCAATCAGCGTGCCGGTCCGTTCAACGCGAGTACGCGCCGCGGCGGCTTCTTGCGCAAAGCTTGTTGATGGTGCTGCGCTCGTATTTCAGTACATCCTTTGGGTCGAGGCCTTCGTTGAGTCCGAGAACCTGTAAGGCTTGCACAACCTTGTCAAAATTTTCAAAAGCTCCGGTAAGGGCGAACTCCCTTGCCTGCTGCCATATCCATTTTCGTCTCTGGTCCCTAATGATGTCTGTTTTCATGCCCTTGGTCAGGTCTGGTTAATGAACACGCTCCACTGCGGATCGCTTTGTGGATTCGGCGAGACGGCGAGTGTGCAAGCAATGTGCCCGGTTGCATTTGCTTGCATGATTTTTGCACCCCATAGGAGTCATGAAGCTTCGAACGTGGCCAGCCTTTTTAGTCGCCATCATGGTGACGCTTGCGAGCGCTCCGCTTCTCGCTCAACAACCGGACTCGCCCGATCGCGGCGACAAAATCAATTCGCCCGGTGCGCATATCCCGCGCCAGCAGGCGCCGCCGCCGGAAGGACAGCAACAAAATGCTGAACAAAATGCTGACCAGGTGGCGACAAACCAGCCCACGGACAATATGCCGGGCCACCGGCCGCCGGATAACCGATGGCACGCACCGATTGCAGGACTCGCCGGCCTGCTTGGCATTACAGCGGTGCTCGCGCATTTCGGATTAGTCGGACCGGTTGCCTCGGCGGTCGGGGGAGTCGTGATCATTGCCTTGCTGATCCTGATTATTTTCCTGATCTGGTGGCACATGGTTCGCAAATACGGAATTTCTGGCCGCGCACCCCGGCGCTGATAAGAGTTCACCACATAGCCAGGTATACGTTCGCGTTAGCGTGGAACGAGCGCTAGCTCTCTCATGCATAAAACAAGTTCAAGGGTCACCACGAATACCCTGGCGTTAGCCCGGAGTACCCTTTTAGCCACGAATACCCTCGCGTAAGCGCGGAGTTATGGCGAAAGCCGGTATGCCGAGGCGGCAACCCTTTTACACACGAAGAAATACGAAGGAACAGGGCAATATCGATCAGTGGCCGCAGTATTGAAAGAATCACTCTGAAGAGGCGAAGCTCACCACGGTACCCTCGCGTTAGCTTCATCACGGTTCACTTACGGCTGAAGCTGTTGTGGTGCAAATCCGTCCTTTTTCCTTAGACTCGCTCCGCGCTGCGCGCAATCAGCACAGCATTCGTCCCTCCGAACGCAAAAGAGTTCGACATGACGGCGCGCGGTTCGACCCCTCTGCGCGCTTGTCCCACGACATAATCCAGATCGCACTCCGGATCCGGGACACGCAAGTTTATGGTCGGCGGGAGAATGTTCCGCTCCAGGGCCAACACGGCCGCGGCGAATTCCAGGGCGCCCGCCGCACCGAGCAGGTGACCGTGCATAGATTTTGTCGAACTGACCGGCAGGCGATAAGCGTGCTCGCCGAATACCTGACGAATCGCCGCTGTCTCGACTGCGTCGTTCGCCACCGTAGCAGTGCCATGAGCATTGATGTAGCCGATGTCTTCGGGCTGCAGCTGCGCATCTGACAGCGCACGCTGCATGGCCGAGGCCTGGCCTTCCATGCTGGGCCGCGTAATGTGACCGGCGTCGGTGTAAAGTCCATAGCCGCCCATTTCGGCATGGATGGCGGCACCCCGGTCACGGGCGTGTTGCCATTCCTCCAATACCAGTATTGCCGCGCCTTCCGCCAACACGAGCCCGCTGCGATCTTTCGCAAACGGTTTGCACGATGCCGGTGGCCCAGCGGCGTCCTCGCATGCCAGGGTTTTCAGCGCGTCCCACGCAACCAAAGTCCCAAACGAAAGCGGCGCTTCGCTGCCTCCCGTCAACATGATCTGTGCTTCTCCGCTTGCGATGCGCCGGGCCGCTTCTCCGATGGCGACCGCTGATGACGAACAGGCCGTGGAAAAGGTCAGATTCGGACCGGTCAATCCGTAGTCGATTGCGATCCACGACGCCGCGGCATTGGTCATCGCCATCAATACGCTATAGGGCTTTGTGCGTTCGGAGTGCTCGGCATAAAGCGTGTAGTAGCCCTCATCGGTGGTCTCCGAACCGCCCATGCCTGTGCCGAGAAAGACTCCGGCGCGTTGGCGCTCCACATGCTCCCACGTAATGCGCGCGTCTCGCACCGCCTGATCCGCAGCAGCGAGTGCAAATTGGCTGACGCGATCGAGCATGCGCAGTCGTGGCGCTGCAAAATAGTGGGCAGGATCAAATTTGACCACGCCGCCAATATGCTTGACGGATGGACCGCTCCATGGCCCGCCACGGCGGCTGGACGCGGCGCTCGTCAGCCGCTCGATCCCCGAACGGCCCGCAACGAGATTGTCGAAAAACTCGCCCACTTCATTACCCAGTGGCGAGATGATTCCAATCCCGGTTACTGCCACACGTTTCAATTCGCGGCCTTAATTTCGCTGGCGGCGGGATGCTGTTCCGAGATCAGGCGGTCGATATACTCGACCAGATCGCCGATCGTCTTGAGGCTCGCTTGACGGGCTCCGGACTCCGACGGGACGGTGACCTTGAACTGGTTCTCCACGTCGAACAACACTTCAACGACTGCCAGCGAATCGATATCCAGTT
>DATMZQ010000521.1:0-4728 GCA_035573615.1 Burkholderiales bacterium
CGCACCGATCGTGCGCGTTCCGGCCGGCGAACTTGCCATGGGTGCGCGCTGCCTCGATGGCGGGGCACTGGGCGTGGTCATTCCGCATGTCGATACGCCGGAACAAGCGCGCGCCATCGCGGATGCATTTCGTTTCCCGCCACTGGGTCATCGCTCCATCGGCGGTGCTTATCCTCATTTCGCTTTCATGTCGCGTCCGGTGAACGAAGTCGTCACTGGCCTGGACGGCGCTACCCTTGTGATCGCGATGATCGAAACACCGCGTGCCGTAGAAAACGCCGATCAGATCGCGGCAGTCCCTGGTTTGGATGTCCTGTTGATCGGCACCAACGACTTATGCCTGGAAATGGGGATTCCGGGCCAGCTTGACCATGCCCGCGTGCGAGCGGCGTTCGACAGCGTGCTGAGTGCTTGCAAAAAGCACCGCAAGATTCCGGCACTCGGTGGCATCTATGGCAAAGAATTACTGGCGCGGTATCTGAATTTGGGCTTTCGCATGGTATTGGCGGGAAACGACATTAGCCTGTTGCACGCCGCCGCTCAAGAACAGGCCAAATTTGTGCGCGGATTGGGCTCGGGACCGCGCTGATCGCATGCTTCTCGTGATCGCTCTAGTTCGCGACGTCGATGCGACGAACGCGTAAATCCGACTCGAACCACTGAATGAAACTCGGTGGTTTCTGGATCGGGTGGGCGTTCTGCGGCTATCTGAGCGTTGTCGTTGCAGGCGCCGCTCTATTGCATTATCTACGCCGGATGCCGCGCTTTTTCAGTGTGCTTTCGCTGCCGGGCACGCTGGCTCACGAAATGCTGCATTTTCTGTTGGGTACACTGACCCTGGCGCAGCCGGTCAAGTTTTCTCTGCTGCCAAAGTTTCATCGCGACGGTTCGGCGACGCTCGGTTATGTGACCTTCAACAACATCCGTTGGTATAACGCCCTTTGGGTCGGCATGGCGCCGATGCTTGCTTTGCCTGTGTCGCTTTGGCTGGTGTATTACCGTTCCATGCAGAGCGCCCCTTCTGCCATTCAGGAAGCGGCGTGGAGTTATGTTTCGGCAAGTCTCCTGTACTCTTGCCTGCCGTCGAAGGCGGATATTGCTATCGTTTGGTCCAAACCGGTTGGGCTGATTGTTTATCTTGCAAGCGGCGTGATGCTGTACTGGATGCGGTTCACCTCCAGTTGAAGCCTCAGTCGCACGGTGCATGTTCCACTGCGAGTCTCCACCGGACGACATTTTCCTTGAACCAGAATGCGTGCGATCGGACTAAATACTGTCGGTCACTACGATCGTCGTCCGCACCGCGGACGGAAATTCGTGGGTGACATGTCAAGACGAGGAGAAAGATCATGATGAGCAAGCTACTGACGATAACGGCTGCAGCGGCCCTGGTCCTGTCGCTGGGAGGATTGGCCAGGGCAGCTGACCAAAACGATCAGAATACGCCCCAACCGCAAACTCGCCCGCAGGTCCAGCAACCTGTCGACGACCCGGCCGCCGGCGGTGCTACGGCGACGCAGGCTTACCAGGAGTATCTGGTGTCGCTCAAGAAATGCGAGCCGCTTAACGGGGAAGAGCGGGAAAAATGTGTCGATGCGGCACGCAGGCAGCACGGTCAGATGTGATTGCTGAAACAAATCAGTGGGAAGACGGCACCATTGGTGCCGTTTTTTTTGCATAGTCCGTTTGGCTGGAGACCGAGCTCCAGGTAATTTTTTGCTTTTCCGCGACGGTTGAACGACGATTGAACTCTGGCCGAGTCGGACGGAGGAGTGCATGCGGGAAGCAGTTTTGAAATATCAGGGCTACAGCGTTGCGGCCATGCGCGATCTGGCGCGCAAGCGCTTGCCACGCTCGGTATTCGATTTCGTCGATGGAGGAGCGGAGGACGAAGTCGCATTGCAGCGCAATGAAGCGGCATTTCGCGAGATCGCATTCTTGCCCAACCCGCTCAAAGGGACAACGCGCCGGGATCAGTCCATTGATTTATTCGGCGCGCGTTTGCCGAGTCCGGTTTTGATTGGACCAACCGGCCTCACCGGAATGCTATGGCCGCGTGGTGAAATCGCAGCGGCCAGGGCGGCTGCTGCAGTGGGCACGGTCTACACCATGAGCCATGGCTCGACAGTGAAGATCGAGGATCTCGCAGCGCAGGTGAAGGGCAGGCAATGGATGCAGATATTCGCTTACAAGGACCGCGGACTGACGGAAAATTTTGTGCACAGGGCACACGATGCGGGCTATCAGGCGCTGGTACTGACCATCGACAACCAGGTACTGGGTCAGCGCGAGCGCGATCTGCGCAACGGCTTCACCGTGCCGCCCCGATTCGAAATCGGCAGTCTGGTGGACATGGCATTTCATTTGCGCTGGCTTCTGCGCATGGCGCGCGCGCCCAGACTTGCAATGGCCAACTATGAACGCGAGGGAGATACCGGCGTCTTTTCGATCGGGGCCCGCGTGGTGGGGTGGATGGATCCGAGTTCCAGCTGGAAAGAAGTGGAGTGGCTGCGCCGCATCTGGGACCGGCCGCTATTGCTCAAAGGCGTCCTGCATCCCGATGAAGCGCGCCGGGCGCGGGCCTTGGGCGTTGACGGCATCATCGTATCGAACCATGGCGGCCGCCAGCTCGATGTCGTGCCCGCATCGCTGCATGCGCTGCCCGCTGTCGTGGATGCGGTATCCGGAAAAATGCCGGTCCTGTTCGATGGCGGGGTGCGGCGCGGCGGTGATGTACTGAAGGCAATCGCGCTCGGTGCGACGGCCTGCCTGATTGGCAGGCCGCATCTCTGGGGGGTAGCAGTGGCCGGGGAACAGGGCGTGGCGCGGGTACTGGAAATCTACCGCAGCGAAATAGAACGCATCATGGCCCTGTGCGGCTGGGACTGCCTCAAGGAAATCGATCATTCGGTGCTGTTCAAACCGGGTGGCAAATCAGAATCCGTGCTGTCCACGTTCAGCAAAAAGCTGACAGTGATGCTGGGATGAAACGCGTTACCGCCTGAAATTATTTATGTTGGTTTGAATTATCTCGGCGCCTCACCAAGCACGGTGCAGCGTCTGATAACGCGCTTCTGCGTTGCCGGGTCGTAAGAAGTCGCTCGGTGCAACACGCTGCGATTGTCCCAGACGATCAGTTCGTGCGGCGTCCAGCGATGCTGGTAGGTCAGATCCGCGTGAATCGCCAGCGCGTTCAGTTCCTCGATTAGCGCACGGCCCTGCTCGTAATCCATTCCCAGTACGTATTCCGCATGATCGCCCAGGAACAGGCACTTGCGGCCCGTGTCCGGGTGCGTGCGGACGATCGGGTGATCGACCGGTGGAACGGAACTGCGCTGCGCTTCCGTCATGCGCTGTTCGGCATGGCGGCGCGTGCGCGAAAAATCCAGGTTGTGCACGGCGCGCAGATTCTGGATGCGCTGTTTCCACGCGGGCGTTAGACGCTCATATGCGCCGTACATATCGCAAAAATGGGTTTCACCGCCTTCGCCTGCGACAACTTCCGCATAAATGATCGTGGCCTGACCGGTGATGCGTTGCCACGAACCATCCGTATGCCAGGCTAGCGTGCCCTTGTCGGGATGCTGCCCGTTCGGATTGCCGTCGGCATCCAGATTGGAAAGCCGGTAAAGCTCGGGGTAACCATCCGCGTGATACTGATTCATCACATGGACTTGCACCGGGCCAAAGCGGCGGGCAAATTCGACCTGGCGCCCTGGCGGTAATTGTTGCGTGCCGAACAGCAGCACCTGGTAGCGAACGAAAGCCTGATAAATCGCCGCGAACTGTTCGTCAACCACGCCATGGGTCAAATCGACATCGATGATTTCCGCACCGAGATTCTGGGAGAGCGGCCGGAGCCGGAACGGCCACGTTGATTCCTGTTGTCCGGCTTGCGTTTGCATAAGGGAAGAGTTTCGCTCCAGTCAGTCGTCACGTCGTCACGTCGTCACGTCGTCACGTCGTCACGTCGTCACGTCGTCACGGCCGCCTCAATCCGCGATCGCCGCATACACGAGTTGCCTGAACAGCCGTCGATAATAGGCGCGGATCGGGCTCGGTGCCTGCGTCATCATGACGGCAGCAATTTCTTCTTTGGGATCGACCCAGAAATAAGTTCCGGCATAACCGGCCCACGTGAATTCGCCCGCTGAGCCCGGCACGCCGGCAATGCCCGGTCCCTGGCGCACCGCGAAGCCCAATCCGAACGTGTAACCGGGAACACCCAGCAGCAGTTCGCCCGGCGTGATCGGCGCGGAGATCCGTGTGCCGAGATGATCCGAGGTCATTAGCGTGACGGTATTGCGGCTCAATACACGAGTGCCTTCCAGTTGGCCGCCATTGAGCAGCATCTGCGAAAAACGCAAATAATCCCCCGCGGTCGACACGCCACCCGCCCCGCCGGAATCATTAGCCGGTGTCACCGTTACATCGATGAGGTTGTTAGGCTTGCCGCTGTTGATGTCCGTGGGCAGCGCTTTGGCCAGCCGGTTAATTTTGTCTTGTGCGACCCAGAAACCGGTGTCGTTCATCTTCAGCGGCTTGAATAGCCGCTTGTCGAGAAAATCGGCCAGCCGTTCTCCCGATGCAGCTTCCACGACGCGTCCCAGCACATCGCTCGCCAGACTATATTCCCAAACCGTGCCCGGCACGTGCGCCAGAGGCACTTTCGAAAGGCGCTCGATTTCTTCCGCAGGCGATAAATCGCGTGCGTCATAATCAATCGCG
>DATMZQ010000522.1:0-2931 GCA_035573615.1 Burkholderiales bacterium
ACAACCTGCGATACCGGACGCAAGCCGTAAACCTTTGGCGAGGACCAAAGTAATGTCCTGCGACAACCCAAATCTTTATTCGCTTCAATACTAATCATTGCCCGCGACAGTTTCGGGCAGCTAACAAGGGACTTATGGAAAAGCAAAGCAGCTATGACGGATCTTGTTTTTGCGGCGCAGTCGCATTCACCGTTAGCGGTGGGCCGGTCGCAATGGGATATTGTCATTGCGACTCGTGCCGTCGCTGGTCCGCCGGTCCGGTGAATGCATTTACGCTTTGGAAACCGGATGCCTTGCGCATTACCAAAGGCGCGCAGAACATCGGGTCCTATCACCAGACACCACGCAGTCATCGCAAATGGTGTAAAAACTGTGGCGGACACCTCTTTACCGAGCATCCTCTATGGGGGCTTACCGATGTGTACGCGGCCGTCATACCCGGCTTTGAGTTCAAGCCTGCCGTGCATGTCAACTATCAGGAGACCGTATTGCCGATCAGGGATGGCGTGCCTAAACTAAAAGATGTTCCAAAAGAAATGAACGGTTCCGGGATCAGCATTGCAGAATGAGTGATCGGCCCAGTTCACATTGCAAACAATGGAGAAGCCTAGCTAGCGGAACTCGTTACGACTGCGCGCTTGCGCCAGGTAGCGGGAGGCAATCCAAGCTCGCGCTTGAACGCCCGGTTGAAGGCCGCTTCGGATTCGTAGCCGACATCAGTGGCGACCTGCACGATGGAAACATTGCTTTCGCGCAACTGTGCAGCAGCAAGTGAAATGCGCCAGCGTGTCAGATATTGCATCGGCGCGACGCCAATCAGCGCCTGGAATCGCTGACCCAGCGCGGAGCGCGACAGCCCGATCGTCGCTGCAAGCTCCTCGACGGTCCACGGATGCGCCGGCCGCTCGTGAAGCAACGATAGTGTCCGGCCGACGTGCCGGTCGCGCAGGGCCGCAAGCCAACCTGATTGACCGGGCGGCAATTGGTCAATGTAATGCCGGACAGCTTCTGCAAACAGTACCTCGGACAGTCGCGACAGCACCATGGCCGAGCCTGGACGCGAAGCGGCACTTTCCGCAACCGAGTAACGGATTGAACTTTGAATCCATGCGCCGGTACCGCCGTCACCGACACTGACTTTCAGCAGTCGCGGAAGACCCAGCAGGATCGGTTCGGCAAGACGTTTGTCGCAGGCCAGAAATCCGCAGATGATGCGCGTCGTTGGGCCGGCACTCCCGCTATTGAATTCCGCGATATGTCCGAGCTTGAGCTCATCCAGGCTTTCGCCGGTAATGTCGGTGGGTTTGGCCTGCAGTGCACCGGGCGTCGCGAGCACATGCCGGTCGCCGGCCGGAAACAGAATCAGGTCCCCTGCGCCAAGTTTGCTGAAATCCCCATCCGGCAGCCGTGCATAGCAGGTGCCTTGCGTAATCAAATGAAACGGTATGACATGATCCGCGTCCGGCATGATCACATCCGCGATTTTCCGGGCCGGCGCAGTCAAATACGACCCTTGCGCGCGCAATTGCAGATCGAAAAATACCGCGCCAGTAAGCCGAACCGCACGCAAAACCTCCGACAGTGCGTCCATGGCGAGTCATTCTCCCGAGCGAAGACACGCATTAAACATGGCAATGCAGGCGGCATCGGTCATCGAAAATAAGAGGGGCCGGTAGTGAAGCAGCACGACGGGGGGATGCATACTACGACGGAAGATCGATTTTGGCAAAGATGGGTTCTGGGTACAATTGGCACATTGTCTGCCATCGTCGGAAACCAGATCCATCCGGATCCAAACCAATCGGGAGTGCCAAATGAGATTCTTGCTGCTGCCTTTACTTGTCGTGTTTCTCGCTGCGGCCGCGGTGCCTGCCATCGGCGCGGATTCCGCGTCGCTCGCGAACACCGTTGTCTCCGCATCCGACCGCAGTCCTGAAGATCGGGCCATGGATGCTGGCCGCAAGCCCGCCGAACTGCTGACCTTCCTCGGCATACAGCCGGGTTGGCGCGTTGCCGACCTGGGCGCTGGCGGAGGCTATACGACCGAATTACTGCAGCGCGCAGTGGGCAGCAACGGCCAGGTGTACGGACAGAATTCCAAGCGGCTGCTGGAAATGTTCCTGGAAAAGCCCTGGAGCGCGCGCCTGGCAAAACCCGTAATGAAGAGCGTGGTGCGCCTCGATCGGGATTTCGACGATCCGTTCCCTGCCGATGTGACCGCGCTCGATGCGGTGACGATGGTGCTTTTTTATCACGATACGGTTTGGCTTGGCGTGGACCGGCCTGCAATGAACAAGGCGGTATTCGACGCGCTGAAGCCCGGCGGCGTATTCCTGATTGTTGATCACAGTGCGCGGCCGGGAGACGGTACCGATGTGGCCAGCACGTTTCACCGTATTGAAGAAGACGTCGTGAAGCAGGAGCTCCAAGCAGCGGGGTTCGTGCTGGACGGTGAAGCCAATTTCCTGCGCAATAGCCAGGACACGCGCGACTGGAATGATTCGCCGCGTGCCGCCGGAGACCGGCGTGGCACCAGTGATCGCTTCGTGCTGCGCTTTCGCAAGCCCTGAAGAGGAACAGAATGGCTCTTGAACTGAGACCGAACTGCGAATGCTGCGACCGCGACCTTCCGCCCGCATCCACGGCTGCACGCATCTGCACTTACGAATGTACGTTTTGTGCCGATTGCGTTGAAAGCGTGCTGTTCAATGTGTGCCCGAACTGCGGCGGCGGCTTCGAGCGCCGCCCCATTCGGCCCGCGACGGAATGGCGGCCAGGTCTTTCGATTGCCAAGCGGCCGCCCTCGGACAAGCGCCGGTCACTGAATTACAGCAGAGAGGATATTGCCGCGCACAGTGCACGGATCAGGAATATCGCACCGGAATAGCGCTGAACATTTGGCTTTAAGGTGCGCGCCCGGTTCGGACGAAA